>RHCK01000450.1 GCA_010030605.1 Acidimicrobiia bacterium | reverse complement strand
GCCGCGGTGCACGGAATGGCCGAGCAGATGCATCATCCACTCGATGTGCGCAGTCTGCAGGAGCACCATGGGCGCTGAACGTCGACGGGAGTCGGCGTCACCGATCGACATGTCGGTGAACGTGGGACGCGCGCGCCTGCGCCATGCGGTCATGACCGCGTCGGGAACCGCGGGTCACGCCGACGAGTTGGCCGCCTACGGAGCACTCGACACGTTGGGTGCGGTGGTGGTGAAGTCGTTGTCGATCATGCCGTGGGCGGGAAACCCCGCACCTCGCGTGCATCCGGTGGCCCAAGGGATGTTGAACGCCGTCGGTCTGCAAGGCCCCGGAATGGACGCCTGGTTGCGCGACGATCTGCCGCGTCTGGCGGCTCGCGGAGCCGACGTGGTGGTCAGCGTCTGGGGTCGCAGTCTCGATGAATATCGCGACGTCGCTCGTGCGTTGGCGAACGGTTTGGGCGACGGCCCGCATCCGATCGTGGCCGTCGAGGTGAACCTCAGTTGCCCCAACATGAATGGGCACGGCATTTTCGCGCACGACGCCGATCTGTCGGCTGCGGTCATCGCGTCGGTGGTCGGGGAGGTGTCGTTGCCGGTGTGGGCCAAGCTCAGTCCCAACACCGATCGGATGGTGGCCATCGCCGGGCGCGTGCGTGACGCCGGGGCCGACGCGGTCACGCTCATCAACACCGTTCTCGCAATGGCACTCGACCCCGAGACCGGCCGACCGGCGCTGGGCAACGGGGGAGGCGGCCTGTCCGGCCGGGCCATTCATCCGGTCGCGGTGCGCGCGGTCCACGACGTCCGCGCCGCGTATCCCGACCTGCCCATCGTGGGTGTGGGCGGGGTCGCCGACGGTTGGAGCGCGGCCGAGCTGATCATGGCCGGGGCCGACGCGGTGCAGGTGGGCACGGCCACGTTCGCCGACCCGGCCGCCCCGTTTCAGGTGGCCCGCGATCTGGAGGCCTGGTTGCGAACCCATGGTTATCGTTCCATCGGATCCCTGCGCGGGTTGGCGCACCGCTGAACCAGCAGGTATCCACCCCAGCGTGTGACCCCGTGTGTATGGTTCGCCCATGGCTACACCTCCGCAACTGACACCAGAACAGCGCGCCGCGGCGCTCGCCAAGGCCGCCGAGGCTCGCGCCGCCCGTGCCGAAATCAAGGTCAAGCTCAAGCAAGGCACCCTGACGGTGGCCGACGCGCTGGCTTCCAGTGATCCCAACGTGGGCAAGCTCAAGGTCGTCTCGATGCTCGAGAGCCTCCCGGGACTGGGCAAGGTCAAGGCCCG
>RHCK01000449.1 GCA_010030605.1 Acidimicrobiia bacterium | reverse complement strand
CCGAACTGGCCTCGATGGTCGTCGAGTGCGTGACCAACAGCTACATGAACGCCGAGACCATCCGCGTGGATGGCGGCATCCGCATGCCACCCAAGTGATTCTTCTCGTGGTTCTGGGTCGGCTGACGCGACGCATTTTCAACCGAAGTACCATCCGTTCATGAGTCATCTTTCGGGGTGCTTGTGTTGCGAGATTGCTTCTCAACTCAATGAGGATGACCGCATCTTCCCGTTGGGGTCCGGATGGTCCATCAACTCGAGAGTCGGGCACGAACGCCCAGCCCTCGTCATCCAGTCCGTGGCACATCGCGAACGACTGACCGACCTCGATCCGAAGGAGCGGGAGGAGTTGGGGCGGGTACTGGCTCTCGCCACGGAACACGTGGAGCGAATGCCCGGTGTCGAGAAGGTGTATGTCTCGATTTGGAACGAGAACACGCCAAGTCATGTTCACTTCCATCTGATCCCGAGGTGTGTCTCGGATCGGGGTGCTCCGATCGGTCCGAATTTGGAGGACCGGCCAGTGCCCGAATTACCGAATGATTTGACCTCGATCGCTCGAGCAATTTCGGAAGCAGGAACGTCGAGTCGTCAGGAGCGGAGTCGACTTGTCCGAGGACTCCTACGAGTTTGCGCGATGTTCGCCAGGATTTCGATGTACCGAGGGTTCGGATGGCTCCTGCGTTCAAAGAAGGCGATCGATGTCGCGGAAATCTACGTCATGTTCTGGTTGTTGCTCTGGAGCGGATTGTTCGCCGTCAGCGCCTTCGCTGATTCCCTACGAAACTCGGCAACTGGGGTCGTGATTGCGCTCATTGGACTCGTGATTTACCGATTTCTCGACATGGCGCTCTTCGAGATCCGGATCATTTTGGAACCCACCGACTTCAAGAGCATCCCTCGTGGCCTGGTTCTTCGCGTCCTCAACCTGGTCGAAGTCATGGTTGCCGTCGCCGTGTTGCTACAAGTTGGACCGGGTTACCCACCAGCTCAATCAATGCTTGAAGGATTTCGCTCGGCAACGGTGCAAACCAATTTCTCCCACGAGGCCCGATTCGCTGATGCAGTGGTGGTTGGGGCGTCGGCGGTCAGTCTGATGCTCCTCGCTGGAGGCGTGGCCATGCTGCTTTCGAAGGTTTCTGACAAGATCCGCGAGTCGCCGACCTGACGTGCAGGCAATTCTTCAAGTCGTGTAATCGGCGTTGATGCGCACGTCGGTGCCCTTCATGTACGCGCTCAATCGCGCCAGCCCCGACTCGTCGACGGCCACGGGGTACACCTCTTGGTCGCCGAAGCGGATGACG
>RHCK01000448.1 GCA_010030605.1 Acidimicrobiia bacterium | reverse complement strand
CCACCCGACGAACCGCCACCCGACGAACCGCCACCCGAGTTCTGCGCCGAGAAATTGAGAAGCGCGAGGTTAACGGCCGTCGGATCGACTGGGCCACCAGTGGAAAGGGGGAACTCGATCGCGGCCATGTACACCTTGCCATTGGGCCCTTCAACGAGGCCGCCTTGGTCGGTGGCCGAGTACCCGTACGCTTGGGTGCACGTGCCGTACATGAATTGAGCCGCGTCAGTAGCGAACGCCGGGTCGATCACTCCCGCGTTAGAAAAACGTGTGGCGGCAGCCAACGGACCGAGGTTGGAGTAATACAAACCCTGCACGATGATGTCACCGTTCGACATCACCCGAAACTTCTGCGGCGAGCCCGCGTACACCGGACCGATTGCGATTCCACCCGATCCGAACGCGCTGACAAAGTTACCCGAGTTGTCCGAAAGGTCGATCTTCGCGATGCGCCAAGTCGACGTGGGAAAGGTGTTCACGATTTGCCCGGCAGCCGAATAGAGCACCATCAACGACTGACCAACGACCGCCATCGACGCGATTGGCTCAGCGACTGCGGGGTCACCGAAAGTCTTCTCCCCTTGCGTGGCCCATCCTGACACCAACGTTCCGTTTGCCTGATACTTGGCCACCTTGATCTGACCATTTGAGGTGGTGCCCAAGAAAAACGTGCCATCAGAATTGAATGCTGGTGCCAACAAAGTCGTCGAATCGGTAATGCTTCCTCCGGACCCGAAACTGTTGTCGAGAGTTCCGGTCGCAGTGATTCTCTTCACCCAATAGGTTGTCCCACCGCCCGAGAGACTGGAGCCGGCGTAATACACCGAGCCGTCCGATCCAATCGAGATACGTGGGATGATCACCGAACTTCCAGGCTCCAAAACACCCGTCGAGTTGAAGGTGGTGTCGATGAGACCGGCCGACGTCAACTTGATCACGAATCTGGTGAACGTTGAACTCGACGTGTTGTAGTAACCGAGAATCGCGATGCCGCCGGAGGGATCTGACGCAACCGAGTAAAGATAAATCGCCGTCTCGGTATTGGTCGACGGGTCGACCGTCAGCACACCGTTCGAGCCGAAACCGCTCACCGCAACGCCGGCGTCATCGAATTTACGAATGTCGACACGCGGGGTCCCACCCGAAACGATCTTGGAAACGAGGAGAGTTTTGTTGTCGGACGTCCGCACGATTCCGGCAGCAGAAAAAGCTGTCGCTCCCTGAGGCGCTATCCGCAGCCATCCATTGGATCCGAAGCTCGCGTCAACCCCCGGTGCAGTACCAACGATGTTGGGTGTACCCGCCG
>RHCK01000447.1 GCA_010030605.1 Acidimicrobiia bacterium | reverse complement strand
ACACGCCTTGGCCGACGTCGCCGACGATGCCGTCGACGTACAACATTCCGGCGGGAACGCGGTCGGTGCGCTCGATGCCGTCGTCGGTGATCGTGATCACGTCGCCGTCCTCGCACAACACGACGCGCGACTCAGGCACACCCATCGTCTGGGCATGTCGGGCGTTGGCGACCATGTGGTGATATTCGCCGTGGATCGGCACGAACCACTCCGGTTCGGTGATCGACAGATACATCTTCAAGTCCTCGGCCTGCGCGTGACCGGTGGCGTGTACGTCGGCGATTCCCGAGTGCACCACGTTGGCGCCCGCGCGCAGCAACCCGTCGATGACGCGGTTCACGTTCGATTCGTTGCCGGGGATCGCGTGACTGGAAAAGATCACCGTGTCCTGCGGGCCGACCTTGACGAACTTGGAGTCACCGCGCGCGAGTAGCGACAACGCCGCCATCGGCTCGCCCTGGGAGCCCGTCGAGATGACGCACACCTTCTCCGGCGGATAGTCGTCGATGTCCTCGATGTCGACGAAGGACTTGTCCGGCAATCTGATCAACCCGAGGTCGCGCGCCATGCGGACGTTGTTGATCATCGACCGACCGAGGGTGGCCACCACCCTGCCCGCGTCCACGGCCGCCTCGGCGATCTGCTGCACGCGGTGGATGTGGCTCGCGAAGCTCGCGGTGATGATGCGCTGGTGACGATGTTCGGTGAACAACTGCCTGAGCACGACGCCGACGCTGCGCTCCGATGGCGCCGACCCGCGTTCCTCGGCATTAGTCGAATCCAGCATCAACAGCCGAATGCCATCGCCAGCGGCAAGGGCACCCAGTCGCGCGAGATCGGTGCGACGTTCGTCGACCGGCGTGAGGTCGATCTTGAAGTCACCCGAGTGCACGATGACGCCCTGCGGAGTGTGCAACGCGATCGCGTGCGCGTGCGGGACCGAGTGCGTGACGGGAATGAACTCGACGTCGAAGGGTCCGATGTAGCGCCGCTCGTTGTCGACGACGGGAATCAACTCGGTCTTGCCGAGGAGACCCGCCTCTTCGATGCGGTGTCGCGCGAGCCCGAGCGTGACCTGCGAGCCGTAGATCGGAAACGACAACTCACGGAGCAGGAACTGCAGTCCGCCGACGTGGTCTTCGTGACCGTGCGTCGCGACGCAGGCCTCGATGCGGTGCGCGTTCTCGCGCAACCAGGTGAAGTCGGGCAACACGAGGTCGATGCCGTGCATGTCGGCATCGGGGAACATGAGCCCGCAGTCGATGAGGAGCAAGCGATCGTCGTGTTCGACGACCATGCAATTGCGACCGATC
>RHCK01000446.1 GCA_010030605.1 Acidimicrobiia bacterium | reverse complement strand
AGCGACAAGGAGCTCACCCGCGTTCGTCGCACGAACGTCGGTTTCATCTTCCAGGCCTACAACCTCATCCCCACGCTCACCGCGCTCGAGAACATCACGTTGCCCCTCGATCTCGGTGGCACACCCGTCGATCAGTCGTGGCTCGACACCGTCGTCGACGCGGTCGGTTTGCGTTCGCGACTCGGTCATCGTCCGAGTGAGTTGTCCGGTGGTCAGCAGCAACGCGTGGCCGTGGCCCGCGCCTTGGCCAGCAAGCCGCGCATCATCTTCGCCGACGAGCCAACGGGCAACCTCGACAGCCGTATGGGTTCCGAGATTCTCACCTTCATGCGACACGCCGTCACCGATCTCGGTCCGTGATGTTCTCGAGCGCGGTGAGCGTGGGGATGAGGTTGTAGGCCTGGAAGATGAAACCGACGTTCGTGCGACGAACGCGGGTGAGCTCCTTGTCGCTGAGGGTCGCGAGGTCGGTGTCGCCGATGGTGATGGTGCCCGAGGTCAAGGAATCGAGGCCGGCCAAGCAGTGCATCAAGGTGCTCTTGCCCGAACCCGACGGTCCCATGATGGCAGTGAATTTTCCGGCTTCGAAGTCGACGGTCACGCCATCGAGAGCGCGCACCTCACTGTCGTCCTTGCCATAGATCTTGTAGGCGTCGACGGCCCCGGCCGCGACCGTGATGGGGGTGATCATGACCACATTCTGCCGTTGGTCCGCGCGCCCCGCACCGCGGGGGACATCCGTCCCCGCGTGACCGCCGTCCTAAGGTGAGCCCGTGAAACCCACCGCACTGATCGTCGGTCGTTTCGACCCGCCGCACCTGGGGCATTCGTACATGATCGAGTGGGCGCGCGAGCGAGCCGAACGCGTGGTGGTCTTCGTCAACACGCGCGATGGGGAAGCGTTTCCCGGCGTGTTGCGGGCCGGCTGGTTGCAACAGTTGCACCCCGAGGTGTTGGTCGTGGAAGTGGCGCACGAACTCGACAACGACTGGAACGACGAAGAACTGTGGGCGAAATGGATCGCGTTGTTCCGTTCCAAGTGGCCGCACTCAGAGGGACCCCACGTGGTGGTGTCGAGCGACTTCTACATCAGTGAGTTGGCGCGACGACTGGACGCCGAGGCGTTGGTGTGCGATCCCGACCGTGTGAACGTGCCGATCAGTGCGACCCTGATCCGCAACGATCCGGCCGCACACCTGTCCAAGGTGGCGCCGGTCGTGCGCGAATGGATCGAAACGAATTACTTGCCGAACTGAATCACTTACCGGGCTGGGGCAACACGCGCAAGTACGGCTTGACGGTCTTCCATCCGTTGGGGA
>RHCK01000445.1 GCA_010030605.1 Acidimicrobiia bacterium | reverse complement strand
CGGTTCCACTCACCCGCGCGAGTGATCCCGAGAACGTGTCACTACCGACGATTGACCCAGAGGTGACTGAGTAAGTCAGACTTGGCTCAGATGCACCGTAGGTGATCGTCTTGTCGTCAGCGGTCAACGTGATCGGACGTGTCGTGATGGTCAGGTTCGCGCTCGCGACCGAGATGTCGTAGTTCGAGTTCGCAAGGGTTCCGATTGTGATTGCGTAGGTGCCGACAGAAGTTCCTGATGCTCGAGACAATGCGCCGGAGAGTGAGTCACCGAGTTCCAGCGACCCGGTCGTGATCGAGTAGGTGAACGTTGGGTCACTCGCGCCGTATTGCTTGGTCTGGGCAGCAGGCGTCACCGTGATGGGCTTCGTGGTGATCGTCAGGTTCGCCCCGACATACGTGATGTCGTAGTTGGCATTCCCGAGGGTTCCCTGCGAAATCGCATACGTGCCTACGTTGGCGCCAGAGGCACGGGTCAAGAGACCGCTCAATTCATCGGATCCGTAAAGCGAACCAGTCGTGACACTCCACGTGAGCGACGGATCCGTCGATCCGTACTGCTTGGTCTGTGCATCCGCCGTCACCGTGATCGGACGTGGATCGAACGTCACGGTCGTCGCCGACGAGGACACGGGGTTGTAGTTGTTGTTCCCCGCCATCGTCGCCGTCACCGAACATGTTCCGATCGATGACTTCGACAGCGCGCCGGCAGAAATCGTGCATCCAGTGCCCGACACCACGTAGCTCATGGCACCGCTCGTCGATCCACCAGAGACCGTGAGCGTGGTCGCCGAACCATACGTACCGGTCGTCGACGTCAGCGTCAGTGCGGCTTGGTCAGCCTTGGCAAAGGTCACTGTCGTCGCCGATGACGACACGGGGTTGTAGTTGTCGTTCCCCGCCATGGTCACGGTCACCGAGCACGTCCCCGCTCCCGTGACGCTCAAGACTCCGGACGACACCGAGCATCCGGTCGCCGAACCATCCGTGACGACGTAGCTCTTCGACCCACCTGTCGTTCCACCACTCGTGGTGAGCGTCAATCCAGTCCCGTACGTCCCCGATGTCGACGTCAACGTGAGCGCTGCTTGGTTCGCCTTGGCAACAGTCACCGAATACGTCGTCGATGCGGCGTTGAACTTGCCGGTATCGGTTGGGGTGAATGCTGCCGTAATCGTCGCCGATCCAGCACCTTCGACGGTGACGGCTCCCGTGGATGAGTTGACGCTCGCCACCGAGGTATTCGACGAAGAGTACGCGATGCTTCCACCGACTGACGCGCCTTCGTAAGTGACACTTGGAGCGCTCGGCGTGAACAATG
>RHCK01000444.1 GCA_010030605.1 Acidimicrobiia bacterium | reverse complement strand
CGATCGCTCATGGGGTGTTCGCCCGGTGGGTGAGAGCGAGCCGGCGGGAATCCGCGCCAGCAATCCGTTCAGTTGGTTCTGGATCTACACGCCCATTCGCTTCGAGGATCACTCGATGATGATCATCATGCAGGAGAACCCCGACGGCAGTCGCGTGATGGAAGAGGCCGTGCGCATTTGGCCCGACGGTCGCATCGAACATCTGGGTCGCCCCGAACACGACCTGCAATATCGAAAGGGTTCGCGCTTCTCCACCGGTGGCGAAATTCGCGTGGTGGCCGACGACGGCCACGTGACCACGTTCGACATCGAACCGTTGTTGCCCGTGCACATCGGGGTGGGTACCGGCTACGGCTACGACGCCGACTGGCGCCACGGCATGTGGCAAGGCCCGTTGGTTGTTCAGAATTTCGAGCTGGACACCACCACGCCCGAAGGCGCGATGCGCTTGTTCGGCATCGTCGACAACTCCGCTCGCTTCTCGTACACCGATCGTGATGGCAAACGACACAGTGGCTACGGCTTGTACGAGAACATGGCCATCGGCCCCCACCACAAGTACGGGTTCAAGGACATGCTCGACGGCTACGAGGGTGACTGAGTCATGACGAAGCGCCACATTCAACTGGGCGACGTTCTCGAGGTGATCGCCGACGCGATCCCGAACGAACCAGCCCTCATCACCAACGAAGTCAACTTCACCTACGCGCAGCTGGACGAGCGGGTCACGCGCCTGGCGAACCATCTTCGTTCCATCGGTATTCGTCGCGGCGAACACGTGGGTGTTCACGCGCAGAACTGTCACGAATGGGTGGAAGCGTTTTACGCCTGCGCCAAGATCAGCGCCGTTCCGGTGAACGTGAACTATCGCTACGTGGAAGCCGAACTTCGCTACCTGTACGACAACGCCGACTGTGTGGCGGTGATCGTGGCGCCCGAGTACGTGGACGCCGTGAACGACGTTCGTGACGCCTTGCCGAATCTGCGGAACCTGTTGGTGATGGGCGAGGAATACGAATCGGCCCTCGCCGCGGCCTCGCCGGTTCGTGACTTCGACGGTCGATCACCCGATGACACGTACATCTTGTACACCGGAGGCACCACTGGCATGCCCAAGGGCGTCATGTGGCGTCACGAGGACGTGATCTTGGGTGCGATGAATTCCGCGCGGGCCAATCGACCGATCGAGCGCGTCGAACAATTGGGAGAAGAAGCGGCGGCGTCAGGATTTCGGGCGCGCCTGATGTCGATCGGCCCCATGATGCACGGCGGTGGTCAGTGGATCATGGGCAACGCCATCACCTCGGGTGGATGTTTCGT
>RHCK01000443.1 GCA_010030605.1 Acidimicrobiia bacterium | reverse complement strand
CGAAACCCGTGCGCCGACATCCATGCCACCGCCAGACGACGAAGTCGACGCTGTTTGTCGAGGGTCACCGCATGAGCCGGCGAACCGAATCGATCGGTTGCACGCGTCTTGACCTCGCAGAACACCAAAACGTTGGCCTGCGTCGCGACAATGTCGATTTCGCCATCGCGACAACGCCAGTTCCGGTCGACGATGTCGTGACCGCGTCGCCGATACCAATCGACCACCAGTTGTTCGCCTCGCGAGCCGAGATCGCGATTGTGATTCAGGCCCGATCGAGGTCGGACACGTCCTCGCGCGGAAGTTCCTCGACGTTGACGTCCTTGAAGCTGAGGATTCTCACCTTCGGAACGAAACGGCTCTTGCGGTACATGTCCCACACCCATGCGTCGGTGAGCTCCACTTCGATGAGTGGTCGAGCACCGTCACCGGTGACTTTCATGTCGACCTTGTTCGCCAGATAGAAGCGGCGCTCGGTCTCGATGGCGTAGCGAAACATGCCCGCGACGTCTTGATACTCCTGCGCGAGATGCAGCTCGCGATCGGCCTCGAAATCCTCGAGATCGTCGGTGCTCAATGGAGGGGTCCTCGACCCGATGCCGTCGGTCGTCCGCGACGGGGGTTCAGAAGTCGCGCTTCTCGCGGACCTTGGCGGCCTTACCGGTGCGGTCACGCAAGTAGTAGAGCTTGGCGCGACGAACGTCGCCCTTCTTCACGACTTCGATCTTGGCGACCGACGGGGTGTGCAACGGGAAGGTGCGCTCGACACCCACGCCGTAGCTGACCTTACGAACGGTGTAGGTCTCCTGAACGCCCGAACCATGACGGCCGATCACGTTGCCCTGGAACACCTGAATACGCTCCTTGCCGCTTTCGACGACGCGCACGTGAACCTTCAACTCGTCTCCGGGTCCGAACTCGGGGATGTCGGTGCGAATGTTCTGCTGGTCAACGATGTCGGTGGTCTTCATGGGGTTCGTCCTCAGGTGAGAGACCGAGCGGCCCCGTGGGGCGCCGGTCACGGCTTGTCAAGGATACGGGCAGGCAGGGAACTCTTCCAACAGGCCTTTCTCCGCCTCGGAGAGTCCTCCCCGGGCCTCGATCAGGTCCGGACGGGCCGCGATGGTGCGGTGAAGGGCCTGGGCCAGCCGCCAGCGTTCGATCTGGGCGTGATTCCCGCCCCTCAGCACCTCGGGCACCGCCCAGCCCCGAAAGTCGGCCGGACGGGTGAAATGGGGTTCCTCCAGCAGGCCGGACCGCCCGAAACTCTCGGTCACCGGGCTCACCGCGTTCCCCATGGCTCCGGGCAACAGGCGGGTC
>RHCK01000442.1 GCA_010030605.1 Acidimicrobiia bacterium | reverse complement strand
TCGCCGACGCTGCAGCCAAACGCGACTGCGGCGACACGCACACCGTTGTGTCTGCATTGTCGAAGGCTGCGCTCGGGCACTGGAATCCGACAGGTTCGCTCGGTATCACGTCCTCGGCAGTGTCCGCACGAGTTCGATGGTTGAGGTCAGGAACAAGTCACACTCATCCGATGCACTTGACCGTCGTACTAACCGGATGCCTGGCCGTTGCGGGACTTAGTGTCCTCCAAGGTCATCACATCATCGCCGCCATTCAAGCAGTCTGTGCGTAGAACTGATTCCCATTCGACCCTGGATGGATGGGAATCGTCGGAGGTGTGAAAATCCGGATCGTCTCAGGTCGCACCTGACGCCCCGTGGACCGGCCACCACGACACCGAGTGGAGTCCTTTGACGGCCCGGCACTCTGTGGCACAGTGGAGGAAGTGATCGCAGCTCTCCGGCCATCTCAGCGCGTGTGGTGGTGTTTCGGCGTAACCCGTAGGCGTAACAAGCCTCGAAACCGCCTTCTGAGCCAGTAGCCACAAGGGAGGGTGGGAAATCTCCCAGCTCCACCATTGAATCGGGGTCGACTACGTCGTTCGGACTGTTTCGTCGGGACTGTTATGGTCGTGGCATGAGCATGACTGGACGATGCCTATGCGGCAAGGTGACCTACGAACTCTCGGGCGACCCGATCGCCTCGGTGGTGTGCCATTGCAGCCACTGCCAACGCCAAGGGGGAAGCGCGTTTTCGATCAACGTCGTAGCGCACGAATCCCAAATGAACGTCTCGGGTGAACTGGCCACCTACGAAGAATGGGGCGACAAGGGCGATCAGGTCTATGTGCGTCGCCGCTTTTGCAACACGTGTGGGTCGCCGATCCTGTCCGAGATCACCCTCAGCGAGGGCATCATCGCCGTGAAAGCCGGAACCCTGGATGACACCTCCAGCGTCAACCCGTCGGTCGAAGCATGGTGCATCGACAAACAAGGTTGGGTGAACCTCCCCGGCATGGCCGTCTCGATGGAACGCGAATAAGGCCGAAAAGTCGCACGACCTCTGGTCAGTGGGTATGTGAATCACGCATTTGGGTGGCAACGACCCGAATCTGCTACGAATAAAAAGTGATAGAGAACGCCTGCACCCTCCCCACCACGGGCTCCGGAGGGTCAGCCCTCGTCGGAGCGTTGTTCCTGCTTGTCGCCGGAATCATCGCCTGGCGAGCTCCCCGCCGTCATCGACTGACGTTGGTGGCCGCGTTGTTGCTACCAGCCGCAGCCTTCGTGGCGACGATGTCCCCGACGAAGGTGTGGGCGTCGAGCGATTGCGCTTCGTCG
>RHCK01000441.1 GCA_010030605.1 Acidimicrobiia bacterium | reverse complement strand
CCGGTGCGCACAACACGCGCGTGGCGGCGGTGCAGTCCTGACCGGCGTTGAAATAGCCGCCGATCGCGATGCCCTCGGCGGCCGCGGCGATATCGGCATCGTCGAAGACCACCACCGGTGCCTTTCCGCCCAACTCGAGGTGAACACGCTTCAATGACTTCGCCGCCGCTTCGGCGACTTCCATACCCGCGCGCACCGATCCGGTGACGCTCACCAAAGACGGCGTGTCGTGCACCACCATCGCTCGACCGGTGTCGCGATCTCCGCAGACCACGTTCATGACGCCCGGTGGCAAGAACTCGGCACAAATCTCGGCCAACAACGTGGTGGTGACCGGGGTGGTGTCGGACGGCTTCAACACCACGGCGTTCCCCGCGGCGATCGCCGGTGCGAACTTCCAGACCGCCATCATCATCGGATAGTTCCACGGCGCGACCTGCGCGCACACGCCGATCGGCTCACGACGGATGTAGCTCGTCATGTTCGGCACGTACTCCGCGGCGCTCTTACCCTCGAGATGGCGGGCGGCGGTGGCGAAGAAACGCACGTGATCGACCATGGGCGGAATCTCCTCCGAGCGGGTGATCCCGATCGGCTTGCCACAGTTCTCGGACTCGAGCGCGATGAACTCCTCGGCCCGCGCCTCGATGGCATCGGCGATACGGAAAAGAGCGAGCGAGCGATCCTTCGGAGTGGAGTCGCGCCACCCTTCGAACGCGGCCGCCGCCGCTTTCATCGCCGCGTCCACATCGGTCGCCGACGACAATGTTGCCGTCGCGTACTGCTCGCCGGTGGCGGGGTTCACCACTCCGAGCGTGCGACCATCGGCCGCGTCCACGTACTTGCCATCGATGAAATTCCGGTAGGTCTTCATGCGACCAACATTAGTGACCGAACCACGAGGCTCTCACGAGCGGGTTGGCCGTCAACGGGGGTCGCGCCACATCGGCCACATCATCGGACCGTTGCGGTGATGGATCTCCCCCACGACCTCGAACCCGAACTTCCTGTAATAGGGAACGTTGATGTCGCGAGACGATTCCAGGTAAGCGCCCACACCCTCGGCGTCGGCCTTGTCCAACATCGGTTGGATGAGGCTCGCTCCGTATCCGCGACCTTGGACGGCGGGATCGGTCCCGATGACCTCGAGGTAGTAATGCGGTTCGTGAGGATGGCAACGTTCCATGCGGTTCAGCACGCCAAGGGCACGGAACACGTGCCGGCGGTAGGCGCGAACCACCACGGGGACCTGTCGAACAACCTCCGTGATCGGCACCTTCCATGCGTCGACATGGGCCCACAGAGCCGCGGCCGATCGGT
>RHCK01000045.1 GCA_010030605.1 Acidimicrobiia bacterium | reverse complement strand
GATCGCTCACCCCGAACGACTGCGCGTGACGGAACAACAACCAGTCCTGCCATTGCGCAATTGCCGGCAGGCCGATGATCAATCCGAAAAGGATGGACAGCGCGAGTCGCAGCAGGCGCGTCCGCTTGCCGACGAACATTCGATAACGCTGAACGACCTCGCGTTCGGGACCCTCTGGCAGATCCTTCGGCGCCATACGTTCGGCCAAGGTGAGGCTGATGAACGCGACCATCGCGAAACCGATGGAGAAGACCGCGCCAAGGAAAACCTTCGACTTCAGCACCGCCCAGAACGTGTCGCCACGATTCACCGAGTCGAACCACAACAGATCCACGTAGAAACCGGCCAGCGTGCGCGCTGACAGCACCAGGAGTACCAGAAGCGCGGCGATCACCAGGATGATGATGCGGCCCTTCGACACCTTGAAGGAACGGGACGAACGAGGACGACGCGGTCCCCGAGGCAGATCCGAGGCTGGTCTCACGAGGCGAGACTAGTTCTGATGCGGAACGAGCGCACAGCGGCACCCACTGTGCGCCGGCGCGTGCGTGTGACCCGTGGGGAACGCATCACCGGCCGTCACGGCTCCGGCGAGTGAATTGTCCTCGGCATCGGCGCACGCCGGTCCGTTCGGGTCCACTTTCCAGCACACTTTCGTACCGGGCGTCAACGCCGCCAAAGCACCACGACCGTACGCCGCGTGCACGATGTCCTCGACATGGGCATCGATGTGCTGGTTCTTCCATTCGCGGTACACCAGTCGCACCAACGTTGCCAGTTCCTCGTTGTCACCACTCGCCTGCGAAATGCTGCGGCTCAGTCGTTCGCGCAAGGGAGCGACGATCGTCGAGATGATCTGCTCGTTGATGGCTCCGAGTTGCTTGTTCGCGTCCTTCGTCAGCTGCTTGTCGTCGGCATCTCCGAGTGAACGCGCCCCGAACAGCAACGCGTTCTTCACGGACGCTTCGACGGCACCCACGTATCGGGTGGCGTGATCGGCCTTGGGGCCAACGATGGCATCGAGCGTCTTGACCGGCTTCTTGCCGCGCAAGGTGTCGAGGACCTGATTCTGTTCGTCGGCGAGCACACGCTTCACCTTGCGGCTCATGGCCGAGATCACGGGAGCGAGTTCGTCATCGCGGGTCTGAAACACCGAAACCACCGGTGAATCATCCATGGCTTCTTCAGTGATCTCCTCGACGACCGGTGCCTCGATGGGCTTGACAGGAGTACCCGGACGTCCGGCGGGCTTCGCCTCGTCGACGGTGGACGTCGACTTCGATGTCTTGGCCGTCTTGGCAACTTCTTTGGCCGCTTCCTTTGCCACGGTGTCGGCACCAGCACGACGCAGTTTGGCGAAGATGTCGTCGGCCGGCGTGGACTTGGCCTTGGACACCACGATCGGCGGTTCCATCGGCGCATCATTCTCGTCGTCATCATCATCGACGTCGTCGTCCATGTCGGAGACGGCGATCGTGCGAACCTCGGCCCGCGGGAAGAGTGACACCACATTCGAGGTCACAGTTTCCGATGTCTCGTTGTTCGATGCCGGGGTCTCGGCGGTGGAATCGCCTCGAGTGGCGACCTCCTCGACAACCGGCGTCGTCTCCATCGACACGACTGGTGCGTCGATATCGATGGGCTCGGGATGATCGACGATGGTGGTCACCACGGGAACGTCGACCACCGGATCATCGTCCTGGTCGTACGGCGCGTACGCGGTGGTGACGGGCGTGACGGATTCAGCCGTCGCCAATTCTTCGGCTTGCACGATGATGGGGACCGGGCCGGTGGTGTTGGCCAGGTTCACGAATTCGTTCGGCTCGTCCGACGACTCATCCAGATCGCGCAACACGTCGTCGGTGGCGATGCGGGCTCGCTCGAAGGCCTGAATCAGGCGATCGCGGCTGTGCATGAGGTCTTCCAGTTGTTCACGCGCCATCTCGCGTCGCTTGGCCACATCGGCCAACACCCGCTCGCGATAGGCCCGGGCCTCGTTCACCATGTCGCGACCCTGCTGCTTGGCCATCAAGATCTCGGATTCGGCGTCCGACGAGGCATCCTGGCGACGGCGGGCGGCCTCGAGGTCGGCGTCTTCGCGAATGCGCGCGGCTTCGTCGGTGGCCTCGCGGATGAGCCGGGTGGCCGTCTCGTCGGCGCGAACCTTGATCTTGGCTGCGGCCTCTCGGGCGGTCTGGACGATCCGGGCGGTCTCCTCGCCCAGCATCTCGGCCACGGTGTCCTCGTCCAGTTCCACGGGAGCAACAGGGGTCCCATGCTGGGCATTTGCCAATTCCCGCTCGAGGAACAGCACGCGTTCCTGAAGCCGGGACAGCTCAGCGGACACCATCCTCAGGAAGTCGCGGACCTCGTTCTGGTCGAAGCCACGGCGTGCGGACGGGAAAGTCGCGCCGGCAACGGCGGTCGGCGACGACGGGTCGGGACGCGAAAACGAGATAGCCATTGAACGGATAGTACGAAAACCCTGTGGAAAAGGGGTGGCAATCAGGACTTTCGGTGTTGGTCAGGCTTCACAGCGACGCAGCGAGCGCGTCGCCGGCCCGGGTCATGAGCTCGTCGACGTCGGCTCCCCGCCCAGCTCGGCCAAGGCCGCCAAGGCCTCCGACAACGAGGCCACGGGGATGATTTCCACGGCATCTCCCACGGCCGCGCGGGCGTCGGCGATATCGGCCTCGCCCTGGGCCGTCGGAACCAAGAAATACCGCGCCCCGGATCGCTTCACGGCGATCGATTTCTGCACCAGTGCCCCGATCGGACCCACCGAACCGTCCTCGGCGATGGTGCCGGTGACGGCGACCCCGGCCGCCGGGACCAACTCACCCGGCGTCAACTGGTCGATGAGAGCCAAGGTGAACGACAGACCGGCGCTCGGGCCGCCGATGCGATCGGTGTCGATGTCGACGGTGAACGGCAAGGTGACGGTCCGCGTGTCACGCGCCGAGAAACCGATGAGCGTTCGCTCGGGATCATCCGGACTCGCGAGAAGTGTCACGACGACCTGACGCGACGTGCCGTCCAACGCCTTCACGGCGAGAGTCGCCGAATCACCGGGCGAGGCATCAGACAAAACTTCGGACACGCGCGACAACACGTCGATGGTCCGAGGACCGTCACCGATGTCGATCGACTCGATCACATCGCCCACCTTCAACACGCGGCAAGCTCGAGTGTCCGGCGCATCGGTCGGACACACCGATTCATCGAAGCCGGACACCTGTGCGAGTCCTTCGTTGAACGTCGCGTCCAAGCCCAAATACGAGGCCGCCACATACGCGGCGATTTCCTTCGCCGTCGACATCGCGCCCAGTTGCACCTGTCGATTTTGTGTCGGATTGCAATCACCGAATCGTTCCTCGCACGTCAGAACGTCGACGTACGGATCAACCCAACCCATGAACGACTGTAGAGCCGTCAGTTCGTTGCCCAATGCGGTGACGAAGCGCACCCCGTTCTCCGGTGGATAGACCTCGACCTCGCCGTCGCCAATCGACAATCGTGGTGCCACCAAATCCGCGGCCCCCGGCGCGGTCTCGAAACGTTGGATCGGCCAGACCGTCGCGCCCAACACCGCCACCACGATCAGGCACGCGATGGTGAACGCCGGAATGGCCAGCGCTTGCGAACGCAGCGACAACGATGCCGATCCATGTCCGACTACCGTCTGAGGTTGCGTGTCGCTCACCGAAATCTCCACTCGCGTGGCCATCGTGGCCGGTCTGGCCCTGATCGCCCTGCTGATCGTTGCGTGGCGCAAGCCTGCCAGACCGGGACCAAATTCACCACGCAACGTGGGCGAATGGACCGACGAAGAGGTCGATCACGAGGCGGTCGTGGTGTCTCCGCGTCAAAAGGCTCTTGAAACCGCGGGTCTGGGTGCGATAGCAATCTTCGGGGGAATCATGATCGCCATCGTGGTCTCCGTCTCCATTGCCTGGATCGTCACCAATTTTCTGAATCGCTTGTGAACACTCCCGAATCATCAGAACATGCCGAACAGCGCCGTTTGGTCGTGCTCGCCGGTCACACCGGTGACCTCGACACCGTGCGCGATGGTCTGGAACACGTGGCGGCACCGGTTCGCGATGCCGCGCTCGGAGCACTGGCACGTATGGAACTGCTCGACGAGGCGACGCTGCTCCGATTCGCCCGTGATCCCGATCCTCGGGTTCGCAATCGTGTCGCCGAGTTGGCGGCCGGGTTTCCCGGTTTCGATCTGTTGGCTCTTCTCAATGACGACGACCCAATGGTGGTCGAAATGGCCGCGTGGTCGTGCGGTGAGCATGAGAAGGTCTCCGACCCCATCATGGAACGTCTCATCGCCATGACGACGACGCACAACGAACCGTTGGTGCGCGAAGCCGCCGTTGCCGCACTCGGAGCCATCGGAGACGATCGAGGCTTGCCGGCCATCCTGTCGGCGTGCACCGACAAGCCAGCGATTCGTCGACGGGCCATGCTCGCTCTCGCACCGTTCGATGGTCCCGACGTCGATGCCGCATTGAAACGCGGGCTCGAGGATCGCGATTGGCAAGTCCGTCAGGCCGCCGAGGATCTCTTGGGCTGAAAGTCGATTCGACCTTCGTCAGACACCTTCGAGTATCAGAAGAATTCCGAAGACCACGAAGAGCACGGTTGCTCCGTATCGAATGGTTTTCTCGGGCAGACGTGCTCCGAGATGATGACCGACGAGAATCGCCAAAGCATCCGCCGCCACCATCCCCAACGTCGAGCCGAGCCACGTGCCGAAGATCCCTTCCTTCGTCGCCAACGTGATGGTGGCCAGCATGGTCTTGTCGCCCAATTCAGCGAGGAAGAACGCCACGCTCGCGGCCACCACCGCGTTGCGCGTGCCCTTGTCGGCGGCATCGACCTCTTCATCGTCCAACGAATCACCACGAAAGGTCCAGGCGGCGAAGGCGAGAAACGCGACACCGGCGACGATGGCGATGGTGTCGGTGGGTATTCGTGCACCGAGAACCGCGCCGATACCCACGCTGATCGCGTGCGTGAACGCCGTGGCGATCGTGATTCCCAACAGCACCGGCCACGGCTTGTAACGCGCGGCGAACGCCATGGCCATCAGTTGACTCTTGTCGCCCAGCTCGGCGACGAAGATCACCCCGAAGCTGAGGAAGAACGCCGAAATCATTCGAGAATCAGGAAGGACAACACGCGTTGCCGCCGTCCGTCGCACCACCGAGCAAATTTCTGCCGAGCGACACGTTGACGAACTGTTCGACGTCGCCGTGCTTCACATAGAACTCCCACTTGTGCCCGTCCACGCCGTCGACCCACGTTTCGGTTTTCTCGGCGAAACAACACTGTGTTTCATCGATCCCGGTGGTGTTCAGTCCCGCGGCTCGAAGCCGGCGATCGGCCGCGACCACTTCGTCAGCGGTGTCGGTCTCCACGCCGAGGTGGTTGATTGTTCCGTGACTTCCGGCGCCCTCGAAGATGACCAACTTCAATGGCGGGTTCTCGATCGCCCAGTTGGCGTAACCGGGCTTCACCTTGGCCGGCGCCACCCCGAACAACTTCGTGTAGAAGTCGATGGCGGTGTTCAAGTCATCCACGTTGAGGGCGAGTTGCAGACGCATGGTTCATTCCTACCACCCAAAGGGACCGTGGCAAACTGACGCATGACCTTTCTTCGGCCCAACGACGAAGTTGTGCGGGCATACGTCGTTCTGCGCGGACGGGTCATCGAACTTCTGCGAAGCGTCCCGGAATCGAGCGCGTCCTTGATCGTTCCGTTGTGTCCGGCGTGGACCGTCTCGGCCCTCGCCTCACACATCATCGGTGTCAACGAGGACATTCTCGCCGGGCGTATGGAGGGAGTCACCACGGATCCCTGGACGCAAGCCCAAGTGGATCGACATCGGGGTGAGTCGCTGTCGCAACTGGCTGACGCATGGGAATCGACCGTGGTCGAATTCGACGTCGTTTTGCCCCACATTCCGTCGCCGGTGAATTCTCAACTCGTCATGGACGCGGTCACGCACGAGCACGATCTGCGACACGCACTTGGATCGACCGATGCCCGCGACACCGACGCGGTCGAGGTAGCCGTCGGTTGGCTGCTCGACATGGCCGAATCCCGAGTGAGCGGTCTCGGCCATTCATTGCGTGACTCGAACCTCTCCCATTTCCACATTCTCCGTTCCCTCACCGGACGTCGATCGGTACAGCAGATGAACGACCTCGGTCTCGATGGTGTGCGCATCGCCGAGATGCTCGTCGGAACGCCCCTGAAGCCACCCCCGTCCGCCATCGAAGCAATCGACTGAGTAGGTTCGGCGGAAGATAACCCGCCAGCGAGGAGAGTCATCATGACCATGGAAGCAAACAGCCGCACGAAGGCGACTTTCACCAAGTTCGAGGACTCGACGCGCGAAGAATGGGCGTCGATCATGGAATGTCTGAAAGTGACGCAGTCCTTGGTCCCCGACCGAATCATGGAACAACTTCGTCATTTGGCATCCGACGATGGCGGCTTTCCCATCTCGCGATTGGAACATTGTCTCCAGACCGCCACACGGGCCATGCGTGGTGGCGAGAACGACGAGTACGTGGCGTGCGCTCTCATTCACGACATCGGTGACACGCTCTCGCCCTACAACCATCCGGCGATCGCAGCGGCCATCGTGAAGCCCTTCGTCACCGAGGCGAACCACTGGATGGTCGAGCACCACGGGATTTTCCAGGGCTACTACTTCTGGCATCACATCGGCCTCGATCAGAACGCCCGCGAGGCCTACCGCGGCAACCCGCACTGGGAATACACCGAGGAGTTCTGCGCCAAGTACGACCAGGTGGCTTTCGACCCCGACTACAAGAGCGAATCACTCGAGTTCTTCGAACCGCTCATCCGCGCCACGTTCGGGGGACGCTGAGAACCCAGTTTTCTTGACCGTCTCGGCTCGTTTAGTCACTTGTTGACTATTAGACGAAACAACCGTAGCGTGACCCCGTGGCGCGAACTCATCGGATTCGAACATGGTTCACGTGTGCCGTCGGAGCGACCCTCCTCGCCGGTGCATGCTCGGCCGAGAATGGACGGACGCAGATCGTGGTCATGGCGGCTTCGTCGCTGACCGACGTTTTCGAACGAATGGAAGCGGACTTCGAAACAAAGAATCCCGACATCGACATCGTGATGGTTTTCGGTGCTTCTTCGACATTGGCCAAACAAATCGTCGACGGAGCAAAGGCCGACATTTTTGCATCGGCCGACATCGCTCAATTCGACGAACTCTCGACATTTGTCACCGGCGACGAGCCGACCATCTTCGCGACGAACCGACTCACGATCTTGGTGAAGTCCGGAAACCCGAAGGCGATCAACGGTCTCGATGATCTCGCGCGAGACGACGTGCTCGTCGCCACCGCCGAAGAAGGTGTCCCGATTCGCAAATACACCGACCGCCTGCTGACCGCGGCTGGAGTGACGGCCAATTTCGTGACGTTCGAAGCGAACGTGGCCGGCATCGTGACGAAGGTGTCCTCCGGAGCCGCCGACGCCGGCATCGTTTACGAATCCGACGTCGTCGGCGCCGAATCATCCGTGCAAGCAGTGGCCATCCCCGCCGACGTCAACATCACCGCGCGATACCCCATCGCGGCCCTCACGAATTCCACCCATCTCGCGGATGCGCGACGTTTCGTCGACTACGTCACGTCGACCTCGGGCCGCGCCACGTTGATCGACTTCGGCTTCGGTGAGCCGTGACCGACGCGCGTTCCCATCGTCGACACGAGAGACTTCCCCGAACCGCGAAGGTGATCGCCGCGTTCACCGTGGTTTTCTTCTGTCTGCCGTTCATCGGACTGTTGTGGCGCACACCATGGACTCGACTGCTCGACGTGTTCGGCGACTCCACCACCCGCGACGCACTCTGGCTTTCCATGCGCACGTCCATCACCGCCGCAGTCATCAGTGTGTTTCTCGGTGTTCCTTTGGCGTGGACTTTGGCGTCGATCCCCTTCCGTGGTCGCAACATCGTTCGTTCGTTGTGCCTGATCTCCATGGTTCTGCCCCCGGTCGTCGGGGGTATCTCGTTGTTGTTCTCGCTCGGCCGATCGGGTCTCTTCGGTCGCTATCTCGACGATTGGTTCGGTTTCCGCTTCACGTTCAGTTCGTGGGGTGTCGTCGTTGCTCAGGTGTTCGTCGCTCTCCCGTTTTTGGTGCTCACTGTGGAGGGTGCGTTGCGACAAGCCGACCCGCGTTTCACCGAGGCCGCGCGATCCCTCGGGGCCAATTCGTGGTACGCGTTCCGTCGTGTGACGTTGCCTTCGATTCGCAGTGCGTTGATCGCCGGCACGGTGCTTGCGTGGGCCAGAGCCTTCGGCGAATTCGGAGCCACCATCACCTTCGCCGGTAACTACCCCGGAACCACGCGCACACTCTCGATCGCCACGTATCTGTCACTCGAATCCGACCCGGGTCGAGCGATGGCGCTCAGCATCATGATGATCATCATTTCGTTCGTGGTGCTCGTGTCCTTGCGAGATCGATGGCTCAGCCCGACCGACGGAGCTCGATCATGAGCCTGAACCTCGAATTCGACGTTCGACGATCATCATTCACCTTGCACGCGAGGTTCGACTGCGTCCCGGGTGAGACGGTGGCGATCATCGGGCCGAATGGCGCCGGGAAAACGACTCTGTTGAAAGCGATCGCCGGGCTGGTTCCCGTCGATGACGGCTCCATTCGTTTGGATGGAGAGATCCTCGACCGGGCCTCTTCGGACGATTTCGTGGAGCCCGATCGTCGTCCGATCGGCATGGTGTTTCAGGACTATCTGTTGTTCGCCCACATGACCGCGCTCGAGAACGTCGCCTTTGGCCCTCGAGCCCGCGGGGAGAAGGTGGCCGAGGCTCGCCAACGGGCCAAGGCATTGCTCGAGTCGATGAACATCGCCGACTGCGCACCACTTCGACCGGGTTCGTTGAGTGGCGGACAACAACAACGGGTCACTCTGGCTCGCGCTCTGGCCATCGAACCCAGGGTTCTGCTTCTCGACGAACCTTTGGCGGCCATCGATCCCGCCAGTCGACACGAGTTACGTGTGAATCTGTCGGCACAACTTCGTTCCTTCGGTCGAATCGTTTTGCTCGTGACTCACGACATGGATGACGTACGCGCCATCGCCGACCGAGTGATCGTTCTGGATTCCGGTCGTGTCGTGTGGGACGGACCGGTGACCGAT
>RHCK01000440.1 GCA_010030605.1 Acidimicrobiia bacterium | reverse complement strand
AGCGACGACAGGTCGTAACGGTTCTTCACGTCGTCGGGCAGCCGCGAGATACGCGACATCATGGTGGGCACGAACAGAATCCAATCGGCGCGGTGTTTGTCGACGGCGGCCAACGTGGCCTCGGCGTCGAACTGGGGCAACAGCACCAGATGGTTGCCATGGAACAACGAACCGGCGCCGAACGAGAACGGCGCGTTGTGATACAGCGGTCCGGGAATGCACACCACGCCGTCCACGCGCTGACCCATGCCGGGTGCGCCAACGTTCACCACGCCGGGGTCTCCCGCCACGATCAACTTGGGTCGACCCGTCGAACCACCCGACGTCGGAGCCTTCATGGCCGGAGCCGTCACGTCGGGAAGAGGTGAATCGTCGTACGCGGAGGCGTCGAAGTTGGCGGCCACGGTCTTGCGACCGGGATGCGCCGACTGCTCCACGCCCACCACCAACGCCGAGTCGGCCAATTCCACGATGGCCTGGCGTTCGCGATCGGGCAACCGGTAGCTGACGGGTTGCGGTGTGGCTCCCAACTTCCACGCCGCGATGCAGGCTTCGTAAAACTCCACCGAGTTGGGAAGAGCCACGGTGACGAAACGTCCGTGCGACACACCGCGTTCGGCGTACGCCCGAGCCAAACGATTCGTTCGCGACTCCAGTTCACCGCGGGTCACCGTGTCGTCGCCGCACGTGATGGCGGCGCGGTTCGGATCGGCGGCGGCCTTGTCGGCCAGAGCCTTCATGATGGAGACGATGTTGGCGGTGTTCATGGGTGATCTCTTTTCGGACGTCGGGGGTCAGGCCAGTGCTTCGTTCCAGGTGCGATGCCAGTGTTGCAGCATCGGCTCGTTCGCTCCGAACACGAAGTTCTTCAAACCGATCTCGGCTCCGCGCTGACATTGTTCGGCGGCCGGGAAGTCCTCCTTGCCCACCACCAACGCGGCGAAGTCGGCTCCGCGTTTGCGGGCAGCGCGATCCTCGTCGTTCGTCACCGGGGTCAACGCCGCCTCGGTGAGGTCGACCGTGCATTCACCAACGGTCCGTCCCGGATAAATGCGGAACATCTGACAGCTCACCGGCGTTTCCAACAACACCACGCTCGGGAACAGCGTGTGGATGATGCTGGCCGGGGTGATGGCGGGCCACTGGTCCTCGGGCAGATCCACCAGATGTTCGACGCCGGTGGTGGGGAAACCCCATCGTGCGTGTCGCCCGAACGTGTCGTAAATCGGATTGTGCATCACCAGATTCGACAGAGTCTCGCGGTGCAAATAGTCCACGTGATACGTCTCGAGATTCACGTCGAACGCGATCTTCCAGTTG
>RHCK01000439.1 GCA_010030605.1 Acidimicrobiia bacterium | reverse complement strand
GCCGTCAAACACGTCTCCGATGATCTGGAATATGTCAACGTGCCGTTCGGTTTCGAGGCCGGAACCGTCATCGGACCTGATGGCATGCGCGCCGTGTTGGTTCCCGCCTTCACCGGAGTCATACGCAACGAGTTCGTCGTTCGCACCACCGCCGTCTCCGGCGACACCGTTTTCGTGGAACGACTCGATCGGCATCAGCTTCCCAACGGATGGGTCGAACTACCGGTCACGGGCGTCTTCACGGTGCGCGACGGCAAGATCACCCACTGGCGCGACTATTTCGACATGAACGTGTTCGCCACTCAGATGGCCGCCTTGGCCTGACGAGTCGCCAAAACTCCGACTCGTGCTCAGTCGATGATTCCGAGAGCGCGAGCGGCATCGTTGGCCGCGCGGGCCCCACACACCTGGCGCACCATCAGCAGTCCGTCCACGCGCGCCACCACCGACAGAGCAAGGCGTCGTCGTTCGGCCGCGGAATCACCGATCACCAGATCACTGATCCAAGTGACCCAAGCTTCCACGAGTGCCACCGACAGCGCCACGTACGGTTCCTTTTTGGCGCTGGCCAGGCCGACGATTTCGAAGTAGACCGCCATCAACGAATCCACTTTGCTGCTGGCCAAGATCGGCCACGCGCTGCGCACGAGGTCATCCGCGGTGGCTCGCGACGGGAACGCCCCTTCCAACAACTCCTGTAGTTGCGCGCCCATCGCCGTTACCACCGTGGTGATCAGCACGTCCTTGGACGCGAAGTAGTACACCACCATGCGGTCGGAGATCCCCAAGGACTTGGCCACTTTGCCAAAAGACAGTGCCCCGAGCCCCTCCTCCAGCACCACGTCGATGCCGGCCCGAACGATGTCGTCGCGATCATGGCGGTAACCCACGCGGCCACTGTAGCGATCGTTACAAAACCATCAACCCGTCGTGGTGGGGCGAATCGTTACGCTCCACTCATGCGCAGAACAATCCGAACCCTCACCGCCCTTTCGATGTGTTTGGCACTCGTCGGAGCATCATGTGGCGGTGACGACGGCGGCTTCGCCGGATCCGCCCTTACCGACGAGGAGTTCTGCTCCAAGATCACCGAAATGGAAAGTCTCGGATCCGGCGAAACCGAAGCCGACATAGCGGCCGCCGTTGCCGTCATCGAGGATCTTGCCACCTCCGCCCCCACGAAGGAACTGCGCGATGCTCTCGAGACTCTCGTACCGGTGATGACCGAAATGGCCGGACTCGACGAAAACGATCCCGACGCCATGAACAAAGCATTCGAGGTGATGATGGACCCCAAGGTGATCGCCGCCGGAGAACTGAT
>RHCK01000438.1 GCA_010030605.1 Acidimicrobiia bacterium | reverse complement strand
CTCACGATGCGGCTGTCGACGTTCCACGCGTCCGGTGCGCTCGTGGCCCGTGACCGGAAGTCCGGTCCACGTGGCGGTCACGCCGGCCTTCGACAACAGGTGCCGCACTTCGCCCACTTGCGCCGGCGACGCGATGGTCACCACGCGACCGGCCGCACCGGCACGAGCGGTTCGTCCGGAACGGTGCTTGTAGGCCTTGTGTTCCACCGGCGGATCGGCGTGCACGACCAACGGCACGTCGTCCACATGGATGCCGCGGGCCGCGATGTCGGTGGCCACCAACGCGGTGGCGGTTCCATCGGAGAACGCAGCCAGGTTTCGCTCGCGAGCGGTTTGCGACAAGTTGCCGTGCATGTCGACGGCAGTGACGCCGAACGTCTTCAACTTGGCCGCCATCTGCTTGGCGCGATGCTTGGTGCGCGTGAAGATCACCACGCGCTCGGTACGGGCGAACTCGGCGACCGCCGCCAATCGATCGGCGTCTTCGACCACCAGCACGCTGTGATCCAACAACACCGGCGCTTCCACCTCGGCGGCGTGCGACACGGGGTTGTCGAGATAGCGCGACACGATGGCATCCACACCCCCGGCCAACGTGGCCGAGAACAACATGCGCTGACCCTTCTTCGGCGTGGCGTCCAGAATGCGCTTCACCATCGGAAGGAATCCTTGGTCGGCCATGTGATCGGCCTCGTCGATGACGGTGATCTCGATGCGATCGAGACGCGCATCGCCCTCTCCCATGTGATCGATCAAACGACCGGGGCACGCAACCACGATCTCGGCACCGGCCGCGAGTCCATCGCGTTGGGGTCCGTGTCCGACACCGCCGAAGATGGTGATCACACGCAGACCGACAGCGGTCGCCAGCGGTTCGATGACACCGGCCACTTGAGTGGCCAACTCGCGCGTGGGCACCAACACCAATGCGCGCGGACGATGAGCTTGACGTGGTGTCTTGGTGGCGGCCAAGCGAGCGACCAACGGCAACGCGAAGGCGATCGTCTTACCCGACCCGGTGCGACCCTGACCCAACACGTCGCGACCCGCCAACGAGTCCGGCAACGTCACGGCCTGAATGGAGAACGGTTCGGTGACTCCGGTGGCGGCCAACACTCCGGCCAAGGTGGCGGGAACGCCCACTTTCACGAAGCCGTTGTCCGGACCAACATCGACGGGCACGATGCGCGTGGGGGTCGGGCGAGCCGCCGCGGGCGCGGGACGCGACGGTCGAGACCCGCGGGCCGGACGACGAGCGCGTGGTGATCTTCACGCGAACCAAGCATCGGGCCAAGCAGATGGCGGCCAAGTTGAAGACGTTCGG
>RHCK01000437.1 GCA_010030605.1 Acidimicrobiia bacterium | reverse complement strand
AAGCCGAACATCGTGCCGCGCGAGACCGAAATGGACTGGTACGTGCGGTCGAACACGATCAACACGCTGCAGCCGCTCAAGCAGCGAGTTGCAGCATGCCTCGAAGGTGGGGCACACGCCGCCGGATGCCACATGCACCTCGAGTGGCAGCCGAATCCATTCGCAGACATCGTCGACAACATTCCACTTCTCGCCGCGTACGTGTCGAATGCGGCCCGCGTCGGGCGCAGTCTCACCACTGACGAGCTCCCCGGTACCGGTGGCGGTTCGACTGACATGGGCAACGTGAGCTATCTCACGCCTTCGATTCACCCGATGATTGCGGTCGCCCCGAGCGGCATCTCACTGCACACACCGGAGTTTGCAGAGCACGCGGTGTCCGAGGCCGCTACGAAGGCGATCATCGATGGAGCGAAGATCATGGCGATGACCGCGATCGACATGTGGACTAACGATGCACTTGCGAACGAAGTGCGCGAAGCGTTTGGTGACGGTGTCGTCCCGGAGGGTGTGCTCTAGGAACCGGTCAGTGGCTTGGCGAGCCGGAGCGTCGCCAACTTGTCGGGCTCATTGAGCCCTTTGAGTGCCACGTCGTAGTCGGGGAGTCCGTACACGTCGCCTGAGTCCGTGATCATCACGAACCGGTCGAATTGCGCGAGAAAGGTTCGATCGTGGCTGACCGCGATCACGGTGCCCTCGAACCCATCGAGGGCCTTCTCCAACGCTTCGGACGACTCGATGTCCAAGTTGTCGGTCGGTTCGTCGAGGAGCAGAACGTTGTGTCCTTCGATCTCGAGTCGGAGGATCTCGAGACGTGCCTTCTGTCCACCAGACAACGTCTCGAATTTTTGGCGGGCGTTGTTGCGCAGTCCGTAGCGAGCGAGGGTCTTCATCGCTCGTTCTTCTTCGCTGATGCGATCGCAGACGATGTCGAGGCACTCGCGACCGAGGAAGTCGGGACGATTGTTGACCTGCGTGAAGACGCCGACCGACGTTCGTGGCCCGAAGGCGATGGTGCCTGTCTCGGGTTCGCGTTCGCCGGAGAGCACCTTGAGCAGGTGGGTCTTTCCAGTTCCGTTCGGCCCGATGAGACCGATGCGCTCGCCGTGGTAAATCTCCTCGGTGAACGGGTCGAAGAGGCCGTCGATCGAGACACCTTCGAGACGAGCGACGCGACGTGCCGCATCGGCGCCGCGCAGTCGGACGTAGATCTGCTGGTCGGGGACCGGTGGAGGTGGCGGTCCTGCTGCGACGAACTTTTCCCAACGGGTCTCGGCAGCGTTCGCCTTCGTCGCGTTCTTGAAGTTCTGCGCAGCACGCTGCTTCATGATCTTCATGTGATGGAAGAG
>RHCK01000436.1 GCA_010030605.1 Acidimicrobiia bacterium | reverse complement strand
GTTCAGCGTGGACGAGGGTACGTGGCAACGTTCGTCGCGGGAGAGCAAACGGTGGCGAATGACGAGTTCACCGGCGCCCTCCCCGGCCATCTCATCCGCGGCCCCCAAAAAGCCTAAAAGTCGACAGATTGTCGCTTTACATACCCACGGCAGGTACCAAAAGCGACAAATTGTCGACTTTTGGTTAGCGGTAGAAGGGGTTTTCGCCGGAGGTGTGGTCCGTCAGGTCACGCACCCGTTCGATCCCGTCCACCTTCTCCACCAGTTGCGACTGAACGCCTTCCAGCATCGTCATTCGGCTCATCGAACAGCCATGACACCCTCCACCCATCGTCAGGTAGGCGGTCCCCTCGGAGTCGTGACCCACGAACGTCACGAAGCCACCATGGGCGGCCAAAGCCGGGTTCACGTCGGTCGCAATCACCGTCTCGACCTCGGCCGACAACTCGTCATCGCGAACCAATCCCTCGACCACGATCGCCGCCGGCTTGTTTGGATTACGAATCACCAATCCGGACGACGACGAGTAGTCCAACACCGCGCCCTGCAACAGTTCGAGGTCTTTGGCCGGAATGATCACCTTCATCCCACCATGCGTGCGCACCTCGTCGGTGAAGGCCGCCTTGCGGAATTCGTCCAACGAGAGGTCGTACTTGAACTCTTCACCGGGCCCGCTCACGATCTCGAGACGCAGACCCAGAGCCGCCGCGTCTTCTTCCGCATCGCGCAACTTAATCAACTCGGCCAACGCGTCATCGGTGATCGTGATGATCGTTCCGTTGTCGACCGTTGATTGCGGGGCGAGGGGGCTCACGTCCCGCAGGCTACCTCCCGCTCGAGTGACCCGCTCGGTCAGCGGGGACCGCCTCCGTCACACTCGATTCGCTGGCCCGTGACGTATCCCGCCCCATCGCTGCACAGCCACAAAACCACGTTCGCCACGTCGAGGGGCTGACACACGCGACCAAAGGGAGACGCCTTGTCCAACGCCCGCAGATCGGCCATTTCCTTTTGCCCGGTCATCGCACGCGCCAGCCGAAGTCCCATGTCCGTTTCGACCAGCCCGGGCGCCACGACGTTCACATGAATCCCGAACTGACGCTCCTCCTTGGCCAACGTCATTGCCAGAGCCTCCATCGCGGCTTTCCCCATCGAGTACGGCGCGCCGTTGGCGCTCATGTGCGACGTCGCGACCGACGAAATCATCACGATGTCTCCACGACCCCGCGTGCGCATGCTCGGCAAAGCGCAACGCGCCATGTGATGCGGTCCCACCGCATGAGTCGACAACAGACGCTGCACTTCCGTGGGATCCGTGTCGGCGACCGAACGCCCACGAGACGCAACAC
>RHCK01000435.1 GCA_010030605.1 Acidimicrobiia bacterium | reverse complement strand
CTCACGAATCCGGTCTCGGTGAATATCCACATGTCATTGCTCCTTTGTCGTTGATGGTGTTTGGGTTTGTGTCGCGAGGTAGTAGTTGGCCCACCATTCGAGGTGCTCCTCGGGCACCTCGAAGAGCCAGTCGACGGTGACCACGTAGCCCTCCTCGCGCTGGTTGCGGGCATATCCGTGGACCGCCTCGACTGCTGCGTGCACGAAGAACGACTCGCAGTTCTTCTGGCACGTGATCTTCGCCATGACCGGCGTGGGGGCTCCAGCTGCATCGACGCCAGTGACGACGAAGCGGTGTGCTTTCTTCATGTCTCGGTCTCCTTGTTCGTGGTGGTGAAGATGGCTCGGCCCGGTGGAGTGATCCACCGGGCCGAAAACGTGCGTTGGATGCGGGGACTAGATGTCTTCTTCTGCGTCCTTGCCGGTCTCGAAGAAGGCCGACGAGTTATAAATCTCGCCGCGTCGCTTCTTGTCACGCAGGTTGGACAATCCCCTCGCCGTGCTGCGCATCGCTCGCGCTGCACCATCGGGGGTCGCCGAGAAGTGCGTCGTGGATCCGTGGTCGTACCCCATTGCTGCTGCGTCGTGGTATGCCGACGGATCGGCCGACACGTAGACGAAGGTCCAACCCTCTGCCTTGCACTGCTCGACGAGCTGGTTGATGCGCGCCAAGTTGTACTCGCGACTCTGGTTCTCCTGACCGTCGGTGATCGTGACGAACACGACGTCCTCGGTCTCGAGACCGGTGGCCTTGCGGGCCTCCTGCTCGACGCGGATGCGTCCGATCAACATGCCCGTCGCATCGAGCAACGGTGTACCGCCGCGGGGTTGGTAGACGGAACGATCGAGCTTGGTCATCTCGAGGACTGGGATGCCTGCGACCATGACGGCCGCCGGATCCTGGGAGTCGAACTGGATGACCGTGATCTTGGCGTCCGGGCCGTTGGCCTGCTGCTCTGCGACGAGCGCGTTGAACCCGCCGATCACGTCGCTTGCGATCGACTCCATCGATCCGGACCTGTCGATCAGGACGTAGGTGTGGTTCGTCTTTTGGACGACGTTGCCGCCCGCAGGCTGCTGGGGTTGTGGGGTGGTCATGGGGTGAGGCTCCTTTGCGCTCGGTGGTGTACTGGGTAAACGCACGCAGGTCCCAAAAGTGTGACCTGCGTGCTCTCGCCTATGCGGCGTAACGGTTTCCGATGTTGCTGATGACCCATCCGAGGTCCAACGGATTCGCCACGTGCCAGTCGTAGACCTCGTCGAAGAGCGCATCGATCGACGCCTGGTCGAGACCCGTGCTTCGACCGAACCACTGGACCGCGTCGAAGGAGTACAACATCGACGCGATC
>RHCK01000434.1 GCA_010030605.1 Acidimicrobiia bacterium | reverse complement strand
TGTGAACACGCTGCGATTGTGGTCAGCATCGCTGTGCAGGTCGAGGAGATCGGGGCCGAGTTCGGAGGATAAATCGCTGAGTTGGCCTGGGTTTCCGCCTTCGCTGATATTGATGACGCATTCGAGCATCCTTGTTGCTTATCGCATCCGAGATGCCCAGTGCTAGATTGACGGCATGAACCTCGGTGGAACAGAACTCATCATTGTCGGCATTGTCGTTGTGCTTCTTTTCGGTTCGCGTTTGCCGAAGATCGCACGAAGCCTCGGTCAGGCTCAGCAAGAGTTCAAGAAGGGTCAATCGGACGGCGCAAAATCCGCCGAGGCCCCGAAGAACGACACGCCACCGTCGGCCTAGTCGACTCCTTCAGTCGTTCGTTACTCGAACGCGTCTGTTCATCACCCGCTCGAGGAGCGATCGTCGCTCCATTGCGGAATACACGTTGAGTTCGTTGTCGAGTTTCTTCGACGGCGGAAATGAGATGACGAGTTCATCATCCGTGACCTGCGTCTTCACCTTCTTCACACGACCGTCCTGAGTTCGGTCGAGGCCGACCGCGACGCGGAGAATTCCAGCAAGCACTTCGACGCGATGTTTGTCCGCATCACCCAGTCTGGCGAACTCGGGGTGATCGTCCTTCGGCAGGCCTTTCCGGTGGTAACGCGCGACTTGGGCAATGATTTCGATGTCGCGGTCTGCAAGCCCGACGAGCTCTGAGTTGCGGATCACGTAATACGAGTGCAGGTGATGCTTGGAGTGAGAGATCACCACGCCGACATTGGCGAGGAGTGCTGCATATTCCAGGAGTCGACGATCGTCGGGATCGACGTCGAGATGGGACTTGAGCGCGTCGAAGAGACCGACCGCAATTCGCGCCACGTTCTCGGAATGCTCGGGTCGGTCGTCGCACCGTTCGGCGAGCAATCGCACGCTGCGCATGGAAGCATCGCCAGAAGTGTTCTCCGGCCCTGCTCCTTGGCGCTGAAGTGTGTCGATGAGGACGCCTTCACGGAGGGCGTAGTCACTGAACATGAACGTCGAGATCCCGTACGTGTCTGCGATTGCCTCGAGAATGATCGCACCCGCGAGGATGATTTCTGCACGCTTGCGGTCAATGCCGAACCTTTCTTGTCGTTCATCGACGGTCGAACACTGTGCAAGGTCCTTGACCACCTCGGCGACGTCTTGGCCGGTGAACTGGAACCGATTCATGCTCGTTGGTTCGGGCTGGCCGGACTTCTTCTGGATGATCCGCGCGACGGTTTCTGCCGTACCTGACGAGCACACGGCCAGGTCGAAGCCGAGGGCCTGAACCTCGGATTGCAGAATCATCAAGGTCGACTTCACGAACGC
>RHCK01000433.1 GCA_010030605.1 Acidimicrobiia bacterium | reverse complement strand
TCCGAGACCAGGCGGAATTCCTTGATGATCTCATGGAGATAGATGCCGGTCAGCAGCGTGCCGATCGGGATGGCGCACTCCCCGATGGCGTGGCAGAGATCGCTCGCGAAGACGACCGGGGCGCTCTTGCCGAAGCCGGCGAAGTTGATGGCGAGCGCCACGAAGAGCGCGACCGTCATCGGCTGGAAGAGCTTCTTCAGCCCCTTGCGGAGCGACTCGCCCGAGAGCATCGCGATGCCGACCGTCCAGACGGCCGCCTCGACGCCGACGTTATGCACCAACAGCACCCCGACGACATCGTTATTGAACAATGCCGCCGTGACCGGGATGCCGAGGTAGCCGAAATTATTGACCCCGGCGGAAAAGGCGAAGGTCCGGCGCGGGGTGCCGGCAGGAACCTTGAACAAAGCGCCGACCAAGGTCGCCACCGCATAGCCGGTCACGATCATCAGGAAGCCGGCGCCGAGATACAACAGCGCCTGCGAACCCGAGGCGATCAGCGGATTGCCGCTCACGCGCGAAAAGATCATCGCCGGGAAGAAGACCCAGATGATCATGCGCATCAGCGGCTGGCGGGCGTGCGCGCCCACCCAACCCTGCCGGGCCATGAACCAACCGAGCAGGATCAGCAGCCCGAGACGGGTGATGGCCAGCGCGACGTCGGCGGAGAAGACATTCATGGACGAAGCCGACTATCCCGAGCGCGACGCACGGGGAAAGAGAAATTTCGGGGCAAAGCGGTTAGCGGTTGGCGGTTAGCGGATAGGAAAAGATCTGACACCAAACCAAGACCCGCCTCCACCTACCACTCTTTGGCCTTTCAGGCTGCTATATCGTCTTAACGCCACCCGCTTACCGCTTACCGCCACCACCTTACGCTTTCCATACCGCCAACCGCTACCACCCGTGTATTTAGCCGCCGCCCCACCCCTTGACTTCCCGGGGGATGCGTGGATAATGGGTGACGTTCCTTCTCAGTCGGATCCCGCAAATGACCGACGTCTCATTTCGGGGGTGTTCCGGATTCGATTCCCGCCAAGATATCGCGACGGCATGCAGAGGGTAGTTCGTAACCTCTTAAATCCAACGGGCAGCACTATAACTGCTAAAAACACCATCACGTTCGAGAACGACAACGTTCTCGCGCTCGCTGCCTAAGTACAGCGACGAGCCCCAGGGCGCGCCTGCAGTCCTGGATCAGCTCGGTTAACGTGGGCGATCCCCTCCTTTAGCTGTTATCTCCGGGGTAAGTGAGAATACAGATAGGTCGCACGGGTGCTCATCCCCAAACGCGATCGAGATCAATGATGAAGCTACGCATGTAGAAGTTACGACGTAAGGGTAGGAAGAC
>RHCK01000432.1 GCA_010030605.1 Acidimicrobiia bacterium | reverse complement strand
CAGCACACCACTGATGACGACGGCGAGCGCGTAACACGTGATCCACGACAGCGCGAGATAGCCAATGCCGATGCGCGGCGTCGGAGAGAACTCAGGCGGCGGCCCAGACGGGGCCGGCCAGGGCGAGGTCATCCTGCGAGTCGGTTGGGCACGATGACGCGGAACCGATTGCGCCGGTCCTCGAGACGCCAGCCGGTCGGAACCGTGAGGCGCTCCCCGTGGCGATCACACAGGTCATAGCCGTGGGGGTCGACCTCCTCGACGAGGTCATCCATCCACACGAGCGCCCGACCATATTGATAGGTGAGCGTCATCGACGGTTGGTCTTTACACCCACTGCGAGAACACTTGCGAGCCACGGCTCAACGGTAATTCTTGGCACTGCACGCATGGTGGATGATCGGTACGTCCGTGCACGACATGACCGCCCCACAAACTCGGCCGTAGCATGACTCTCGTGAGCAAACTCCCCCCACCCCCACCACCTGCACCCAAGCGCACCAAGTCCAAGCAGCCGTCCTCGGGCGGAGGCAAGACGCCCAACTCGACGCGACCGAACATGCCTCGCTGGGCCGTGTGGGTTCTCGTCGCCATTGCGATCGGCCTGATCGCCGCGCCTCGCCTGTGGCCGACGACGACCGCCACCAAGGTCACCTACACCGAGTTCCTCGACCTCGTCACTCAGGGCAAGGTCGACAACGTCACCATCAACAACTTGAGCAACACCATCTCGGGCACGCTCGCCGACGGCGGCAAGTTCACCACGACCGGTGCGACGGCGTTGTCGGATGCGGACGAACAACTGCTCAAGGAAAAGGGCGTGGACTACGACTACACGACCCCGCAGGGCAACTTCTTCACCAATCTCATCCCGATCCTGCTCCCCTTCTTTTTGATCATGGGATTCTTCATTTGGATGCAGCGCAGGGCGATGGGCCAGGCCGGCAACATCATGTCGATCGGCCGCAGCCGCGCGAAGAACTACAACGCGGACAAGCCGTCGACCACGTTCGCCGACGTTGCCGGTTATGACGGCGTGAAGCAGGAGATCAAGGAAGTCGTCGACTTCCTGCGCATGCCGGAGCGTTTCAAGGAAATCGGCGCGCGAGTCCCGAAGGGCATCCTCCTCGTCGGGCCTCCGGGAACGGGAAAGACCCTCTTTGCTCGCGCAGTTGCCGGTGAAGCAGGCGTCGGCTTCCTCTCGGTGACCGGATCGGACTTCATGGAGATGTTCGTCGGCGTCGGCGCGAGCCGCGTTCGCGACCTCTTCCAACAGGCCGCCAAGATGGGTCGCGCGATCATCTTCATCGACGAAATCGACTCGATCGGTCGCAAGCGCGGAGCTGGTCTCGGTGGCGGTCACGACGAGCGTGAGCA
>RHCK01000431.1 GCA_010030605.1 Acidimicrobiia bacterium | reverse complement strand
CAAATGCCACCGGGGTTGAACATCGGGTCGATGCAGTCCCAATGTTGGAAGACGCCGGTGATGTTGCGTTTGTTCTTCTTGTCGCGCTGTGGCGAGCACGTGGCACCGATGGCGAGAACGTGTTCCTCGTCCAAATGCGATAGCGCGGTGATGTCGTAGGCGTGGGGCACGAAGTAGCCCTCGGGATCACCGAGGTACGCGCCATCCAGCCACACGTCGCCTTGGTAGAAAATCCCGTCGACCACCACGAATCGCCGTTCACCGTCGGTCGGCCGCGGCATGGAAAACTCGCGGCGGTGCAACAAGGGTCCGTTGTTCGTGGCGAAGGCGGCGTTCGATTGCCAGTGACCAGGCACCTGAATGTCGGCCCATTCGGAATCATCGGTGTCCAAACCCACACTGGTTCGCAAAGTGTCGTCGGAGGCGACCGAGACCTTCCAGGTTCCGGACAAATCGAGGCTCGGACGGGTGCCGCTGTCGGGACGCCCCTCGGCTTCGGTACTCACGTCATGAAACCGTAGTGGACTCCGGCTTCCACCGTGTCGCCGGCGCCCGTCAACAAGTACTGTCGATGCATGGCTGAATCACGAGCGCCCGAAGTCGCGACCATCAAGGAACTGAAGGCCGCTGGCTGGGTGTCGCGGCCGGTCAAGGAAGAGATGCGCCTCAACGCGGTCGCTCGAATCATGGCCAAGGAACCATTGTTCGAAGGCGTGCTCGGCTACGAGGACACCGTGATGCCGCAACTCGAGAACGCCATCCTCGCCGGGCACGACGTGATCTTTCTCGGTGAGCGCGGGCAGGCCAAGACGCGCATGATTCGCAGCCTCACCGGTTTGCTCGACGAGTGGATGCCCATCGTCGCCGGCAGCGAGATCAACGACGATCCGTACAACCCGGTGTCGAAGCACGCTCGCGATCTGGTGGCCGAAATGGGCGACGACACTCCCATCTCGTGGGTGCATCGCACCGATCGATTCGGCGAGAAGTTGGCCACCCCGGACACCGCCATCGCCGATCTCATCGGTGAGGTCGATCCCATCAAGGTCGCCGAAGGTCGCTACCTCAGCGATGAACTCACGTTGCACTACGGCCTCGTCCCGCGAACGAATCGCGGAATCTTCGCCATCAACGAACTCCCCGACCTCTCCGAGCGAATTCAGGTCGGCCTCTTGAACATCCTCGAGGAGCGCGACGTTCAGGTGCGCGGCTACAAGATCCGACTTCCTCTCGATGTTCTGCTGGTGGCTTCGGCCAACCCGGAGGACTACACCAACCGCGGTCGCATCATCACTCCGCTCAAGGATCGCTTCGGTAGTCAGATTCGCACGCACTACCCGTTGGAAGCGGCCACCGAAGTGATGATCATCCGCCAAGAG
>RHCK01000044.1 GCA_010030605.1 Acidimicrobiia bacterium | reverse complement strand
TGACCCGAACGACGCCCGCACGGTCTTCTATCTCGGCCAGTCGTATCGCGACCTCGGCGAACCGCGGATGGCCCTGGAGTGGTATCGCCGACGAGCCGCCATGCCGGGTTGGGACGAAGAGACCTATGTTGCCCTGCTCGAGGTCGCCCGCTTGGAAAGAAATCTTGGCGAGCGGGACGACACCGTGATCCAAAGTTTCGAACGAGCAGCAGCCTTTCGACCGCAACGTGCCGAGGCATTGATCGAACTCGCCCGCTTTCATCGACACCTTCGGCAATGGCAGAGGGGATACGACGCGGCCCGTCGCGCCACGAACATTCCATTTCCCCACGACGACCTTCTCTTCGTCGACGCCAACGCCCACCTGAGCAACGCGCTCGACGAGCTCTCCATTTGCGCCGCCGAGTTGGGTCGCCTCGACGAAGCCGTGACCGCTTGCAGTCGACTGCTCGACGGCACCGACCTGCCGTTGGACCAACGTCCACGCGTTCTTTGGAACCAGACGTTCGCCATGATGCAATTGGGCGAACCTCGCGAGACGATCTTCGACGAGCCACCTCCATTACGTCGAGGTGAGACCGACGATCTGACCTTCACCATCACCACATCGCGTCGGCGAGAACTCTTCGAGCGCACCATGGATGCCCTACTGACAAACTGTCTCGATCATCACCTGATCGGGCGATGGATCTGCATCGACGACGGAAGTTCCCCCGAGGACCGCGAATTGATGCAACAGCGCTATCCGTTCTTCGAGTTCATTTTCAAAGACGAATCAGATCGTGGTCACGCCAAGAGCATGAACCGTCTGCTGGCCACGGTGGACTCCGACTACTGGTTGCACTTCGAGGACGACTGGCAATTCGTGAAGCCGGGCCACTACATCACGCGGGCCATCGAGGTGCTGAACGACAATACGGAGCTGATTCAAACCGTCCTCAACCGCAACTACGCCGAAACACTGGAGAATCACGACATCGTCGGTGGCCACATGGTGGTCAGCCACGACAAACGGTTCTGCTATCGCGTGCACGATCACATCGATCCGGATTCGCCGGAGTTCGCTCGCATCTTCGAGGACAACCCGGAACGACTCACCAATGCACAGTGGCCGGGATTCTCGCTGATGCCGTCGGTTCTGCGTCGTCGCGCCTTCGACGACTTGGGGGCGTTCAACCCCGGGGCCGGACACTTCGAACGCGAAATGGCCGATCGTGCCTTGGCGCACGGCTGGAAGACCGCGTGCCTCGACGACATCACCATGCTCAACATCGGTCGGCTGCGCACCGACACTGGCCCTGATTCCCCACTGAACGCGTATCAACTTCTTGGCGTGCAGCAGTTCCGCACCTATCCGGAAACGAAAGTTCGCTTGGCGCCAAGCTGGTGCACGGGTGACGAATTGGCCACCTTGTGGCGTCGACAGTTCCCCGCCAATGGACATTGGAAGGGTCTGCGACTCGTGGGTTCGAACGAGGCGTTTGATTTCACCGTGGTCGTGAATCACCCCGGAGTGAATCAGATTGGTGAAAATGATCACGTCATCTCTGCCCACATGGAGCCCCAAGAGGGATTTCGCACCTACGGCACTTGGTCGGAGCCGCTGGCCGCGAACGTGACGCATTTTCAGTCGCGGGACTTCGCCGGCAACTTCCTCGAGTGGCACTTGGGGGCGACCTACGACGAGTTGATTACGTCGCATCCAGTGAAGTCGCTCGACTTGTCGTCCATCGTCACGGGCAAACGACTATCGGTCGGTCATCACCTTCGGCTCGACTTCCTGCACCATCTTGAGCGACATGAGACGCCGATCGACATCTTCGGACTCGACAACAACGAGATGTTTCGTGGCTATAGAGGTTCTTTGCCATGGCTCGACAAGCGCGACGGCTTGTTCCCGTATCGCTACACCATTGCAGTCGAGAACAATTCGGAGCCGAACTATCTCACCGAGAAGATCGTCGATGGCATCCTCGCCGAATGTCTGGTCTTCTATTGGGGATGTCCGAACATCCACGACTTCGTGGAGTCCGACGCCATCATCCTGTTGCCTCTCGACGACTTCGATGAGGCGCGCCGCATCGTGGAGGCGGCCATTCGCAACGACGAACACGCGAAGCGACTTCCTGCCATACGACGAGCGAAGAATCGGATCCTCGACGATTTGCAACTGGCACCCGAGTTGTCACGTATCGCGCGGGGTCATCGTCGGCTCGACGCATTGCCGATCCACCTGATCAACCTCGATCGACGTCCTGATCGACTAGCCCACATCAACGAACGTCTCGCCCACGTTGCGCCGATTCGATTCACCTCACGGGTCGTTCGTTTTCCGGCAGTCGATGGTCGTGAATTGGTCATTGATGATGCGATTCATCACATGTTCCGCGGAAGCGAACTTCCCCTCCGTCGTGCCCAGACAGCGACGGCCCTCAGCCATTTGTCGTTGTGGTTCGAGTTGATGAACTCCGATGATGACTGGTGCCTCATCCTCGAGGACGACATCACCCCGCTCCCACATTTCACATCTCGACTGGGTTCACTGTTGGGACGTCTCGACGATGACCCGACGGTCGACGTGGTATTCCTCGGCCTGCACTACTTTGCCGACGACATGTACCCCGCGTCAGACGTGCAGCGCTGGCGAGACGTCGACTTGCGCGGTGTGATGGGCGGAACGTTCGCGTATCTCATTTCGAAACGAGCAGCGACGACACTTTTCGACATCGCCCAGAGTGATGGCATCCCTTGCGGGATCGACACTTTCGTGCTGCGCAATCTCGATCGAGTGCGCTGCGTGGAAGCGGTGCCGCATCTGGTGACGTCACCGGTGGCGCGCTTCGGCGGACCGATCGTCGATTCCGATATCCAGTACGAAACGAACTGATTACGGGCCGGCCGGACCAGTCGGACCGGGATAACCGGTGTCGCCCGTCGGACCAGTGGGACCGGTCGGACCCCAGTAACCCGTGTCGCCCGTCGCACCCGTGTCGCCCATCGGACCCGTCGGACCTGTGGGACCCCACGCACCCGTCGCACCCGTCGTACCACGAGGGCCGGTCGGACCAGTCGGACCTTGGAAGCCCGTGGTACCTGGGGTGCCTTGCGGACCCGTCGGACCCCACGCACCGGTGGCACCGGTGGCACCCATTGCGCCCGTTGCTCCGATGGCGCCGGTGACACCCGGAACTCCTTGCGGTCCGGTTGGTCCACCGAGAGGACCTGTCGCACCAGTCGCGCCGGCAATGCCCGCCGCACCCGTCGCACCCGCAACACCAGCGGCACCGGTCGCTCCCGCGGCACCTGCAGGTCCGGTGGCACCTGCGGCGCCATCACGACCATTCGTGCCGTTCGTTCCATTCGTGCCGTTGCGTCCATCGACGCCGTCACGACCCGCGGCGCCAGTGGCGCCCGGAGCCCCATCAACACCCGGCGTTCCGTCGGCGCCGGACGCTCCATCAGCTCCATCACGACCATCGGCACCATCGGCGCCCGGGGTTCCATCGCCACCGGACACCACGGTGGCGAACACTCCGCCACCGATTGCCCCACCGAGCACCGACACGACCGACGACAACAGCAACGTGCGTCGCGTTATGTCTCGACCGGCGTCACCCATGGGGCTACTCATGCGGACACCCTAACGGAAACAACACGGGTGCTGGTCGCTCTGACGTCCAAACTTCGGGATCGCCCGAGAACGATGTCCTTCACTCTCCGAATCGGGCCAGATTTCCCCGAACATGCTCCCGATACGCCGGAGGAAGATCGTCACGCGCGTCGAGTTCGTGCCAGATCGAGCGGGCCAGCACATCGTCGCCCATCCACCAGGCGGCCACCGATTGCTCGAACTTCAGTCCCCACTCGTACACCCACCGTCGCACGAACGCCGAATCATCGGGCATGGGAATTTCGAGACCCTTCTCGGCGAACAAACGTGCGGTGAGGTACATGTTGCGCTCACGATGTCCCGCTGCCAAAACGAAGAGTGATTCCGCGCGACTCGGTCGGAACTCCCACGCCGCTTCCAAAGCAACAGCGGCATCGGGCCAATCACCGCGCGCGACCAACAACTCGCCGATGGACAACAAGCACCAATAGATCTCCTCGTCCCACGAGCTCAGTTCGACGCACTTGCGAAACGCGGCTAGCGCACCGTCGATGTCGCCCATGCCCTGACGCGTTTGTCCCAAATAGAACATCCATCGCGACACCGTGGGCTCTCGATCGATCTGCTTCTGCAACAGTTCCACATCGCGTCGGTACTTCTCGGGGTGCGACGACCCGTCACCGCGATCGCGAACACGCAAACCGGTCAGCCGCTGGAGTGTGATGTCCGAGCCGAAATCGAGAAACTCGTGCGTCGCTCCGCGATATTTCCATTCACGATCCCCGCGCACCAGGTACGGCATCCAGAAGTCGAAGAAACCCCGCACCTCGACGTTCATCACGTCGGTCCACTCATTCGCGGAATCACGCCAGTCGGGTTCGGCCTCCACCACATGGTCGGCATCCAACAACAGCAACCAGTCGGCGGTACCGCGGGCCAGCGACATCAGTTCGGTTCGATTGTGGCCGAAGTCCACCCACGGACGGTCGTACACCGCGCCGGGAATGCCGTGCAGGCACTCGCGGATGATCCCGGGAGTGCCGTCACGCGACCCCGTGTCGACGATGGTCCAATGATCAATGAATCCACGAACGCTCTCGAGGCACCGTTCGATGATGCGACCTTCGTTGCGCACGATCATGGCCAACCCGATCGTCGGATGAGTCGTCGATCGAGGGGCGGACATGTGATCAGTCAATCACGCCACTCGTCCGGCAGACGACACTCGATCAACTCGGCACGGTTGTCGGCGATTCCGGTGGAGAGAATCACGGTGTCGTTTGCACCAAGGGTCAAGCCAGCGCAAAATTCCAATCCCATCTCGTCGTCTCCCAAACGGAATGGTTCCGAGACCATGGGCGATGTCAACGCGCGATCCCAACGCACGAAGCGATGGCGATACTCGTTCATCCGGCCGAACTTGGTTTGTCGAGGCCGCACATCGTGCACCACCGCGAGCCAACCATCGCCCCGACGAATCACCTGTGAACCACCTCGCAATTTCACTTCTCCTCGCGCGGCGCGACTGGGCACGAGCGTGCCGGTGACTTCATCCATGCGCAGAATGACCGTGGGTTCGGTGGCCCATATCCACGATGGCGAATCGCCCTCGATGGGCATCCAGTTCTTCTCGTGACGTCCTGTCGCAAGCGACGGCAATAATCGTCCGTCGGTCACGCGTGGTGCGCCATCGTCGATTCCATCGAGGCGAAGCAACATGATTTGGCACAAACCGTCGCTGCGATGTTGACGAATGGTTCCACTGGCCCACCACGCGTTGTGAATTCGAAACAAACGAAGATCCTCGACGCCATGCACCGGAAACTTCGGGGCGTCGGATCGCACGAACGAATCGTCGAGGGGCCAGCCGCCAATCACTGTCAGGTCGTCATCGAGTCGAAGAACGCGATACGTCGTCTTGATGATGTCGCTGCCGTCGGTTCGTACGTAGTGACCGTCCCTGTAGCAATAGTTCACCTCGCGCACCAGACAGACGAAGCCCGACAGTGGATGACGGCAAATCGACGGATTCATCGAACGCAATCGATCGTCAACGGGGTCGGGAAGCCGCACTCGTCGCACGACGTCGTAATGATCCTCGATTGGCGGGGTCGACTCCGCTGGTTCGTTGATGCTCTCGATGCTGGTCGACCTGACTGGTTCCGAGACGAACGTCGTCAGCAGCGTGGACCAAACAACGCGTCGACCATCGACATCGAGTGCGTCGAGCATCAATGAGTACAGCGCTTCGTCATTCACCAGCAAACCAAGGTCGAGTGCTCGGCGCAATTCATGTTCGAACCTTTCGCGGAATCGCGCGAGGTCCCGGCGAGGAAGACCGATCAAACCTCCGGTTGTCGCGGGCACTCCACTGCGAAGAAAGTCCGTTCCCGAAACAGTCGGCCAATCGACCACGACTCCCAACGATGTTCGTTTCGGATCGACCAACGACTCCAGCCCTCCGTCGGGCCACACGCAGGCATGTGCGATGCCGAAGTCGATCCACCACGCGGACTCGTCGTTCGTGAGCGAAATTGCTCGTTGAACCAGTTCCGCTTTCGACCACCACAACGCGCATGCCGCCGGTGTGTCCTTGTCGACGTTCATGGTGGACGACGTGGTGACCATCGTTCCGTCCGCCAACGCGTGACGCGCGGCCTCTGCCGCGGCCCACTTCGGTAGTTGCTGCACGGCCATCGATTCGATGACGGTTCGCAACGACGAAGGACGAGTCAATGCCATCTCTCGTACTCGGTCGACCAAATGTGGCTCGACGTACACGTGCAGATCGATGTTGCTCGCCATCAATCGACGACCAAGAACCAGGTATTCCTCCACCGAACGTCGACGAGTGTTGCCTTCGTGACGCGCGAGGTCGAACAGAGCGCTGACGAACAGCGCCATCGATCAACCGCCAGCGACGGCAGGAATGATGCTGACGGTCTCGCCGGCGGGCACCGGAGTGTCGAGACCCTGCAGATAACGCACGTCGTCATCGGCGACGAACAGATTCACGAAGCGACGCAACGCGCCTTGGTCGTCGAGCAAACGATCCTTGAAACCGGGGTGCGCGGCATCCAGGTTGACCAACACGTCGCGAAGCGTGGCACCCTCGACGGACACCGTCGAGTTGCCTCCGGACAGCGGGCGAAGAGTGGTGGGGATGCGCACGGTGACGGCCATGTCCGAAACCCTACCGAGTGAGTCGGGAATATCCCAACTGCGGAATGAGCGTGGGAACGCCCACCACGAACCACCGGCGACAGACTGGCAATGTGCGAGTTCTGGCCGCGGTCGACAAATTCAAGGGCACCGCGTCGGCCGCCGATGTGGCGCGCGCCATCGGACACGCGTGTTGGGAACTCGGCTTCGAGTGCGACGAGTTGGCGATGGCCGATGGTGGTGAGGGGACGCTCGATGCGCTCGGTGGAGCGAATCGCGAGAACACCGTCACCGGGCCACTCGGAGATCCCGTAATTGCGAAGTGGCGCTTTCATCACGGCACCGCGGTCATCGAGATGGCCCGCGCATCGGGACTCACCCTCGTCGGCGGGCCCGAACACAACGATCCAATCGCGGCATCGACCACCGGTACCGGCGAATTGATCGATCGCGCGCTCGACTTGGGTGCCGAACGAATCATCGTGTGTCTCGGCGGCTCGGCCACCACCGACGGTGGATTGGGAGCGGTGCGAGCCATTCATGCTCCGGCACGACTGAAGGGCGTGGAGTTCCTCATCGCTTGCGACGTCACCACTCGCTTCGTCGACGCCGCATCGGTGTTCGCTCCGCAGAAGGGAGCCACGCCCAGTCAGATTCGTTTGCTCACCGGACGACTGGAACGTTTGGTGCAGATGTACAAGGACAACACCGGTGTCGACGTGTCGACAATCGACGGTGCGGGGGCCGCCGGTGGATTGGCCGGTGGTCTGGTGGCACTCGGCGGAACGTTGATCCCCGGTTTCGAGTTGGTGGCCGACGAGGTGAACTTCGAATCACGTTTGAAGAACGCCGACATCGTGATCACCGGCGAAGGATGTCTCGATCACACCAGTTTCGACGGCAAGGTGGTGGGCGGCGTCGTGGAGGCCGCGACCCGAATGGGCAAGCGCGTCGGCGCCGTCGTCGGACGTCTGGATCTGGACGATGAACTGGATCGTCACCTGGTGCGACCGAATCCACTCGCCGACATCAGCGCACTGAACGGAATCGAGAGAGCGATGAACGAACCACTGTGGTGCATCGAACATGCCGCACTCGACGTGTTGCGAACGATGACGAGTTGACGTTCGTTCGACATCGCGGCCAGTCGCCGCGCGTGAATCAGGCCGGAGCGAGCGTGGTGGTGGTGTCGGTCGGAGCGGTGGGCAACGCACCGGGCAACAACTTGCCGGCCAGATCGGTACCCAACAAAACCAACACCGTGGCCTCACCCAACTCACCGGACTCGACCGGCGGCGGCGTGGGCACTGCTTCGATCGGAACGCCACCCAACACCTGAGCGACCGCGGCCGCGCCACTCTCGTAACCGGCGACGTAATACACCTTGGTGGCGGTCTGCTTGCCCACGGTCTCGGCGGCGTTGGTGGGCTGCGTCACGATGAACTGCTGAGCCTGCAACGCGGTGCTCATCTGACCGGCCGAACCGGTGACGCCCGAAGCGTTCGCCACCATCACCTTGAATCCGGTGCGCGGCAAGGTGGTGCTGTCGGTGGGCACCGATGACTGCGTGGGGTCGATGGGCAACGTGGTGGTCACCTCGGATTCGCTCGGCACGTACGCGTCGTTGCGATCGCGGTTGACGTCGCGCAGAATCAGGAACCCCAGCAACACGGCGATGGCCGCCACGATGACGCTGAGGGTGGTGGAGACGCTGACGCCGTTCGCGGCCGCCCGTCCCCGATTTTCGTTCGACGACTGATCGTTGCTCATGCCTGCAATCCTCCGGTTTCGGATGTGCCATCGAGGCGCATGCGTCGGCGCCGCTCGCGTGCCCTTTGCAGACGACGGACGACGAGAGGATCGTACGCCAATGCTTCGGGGCTATCCAGCAGCCTGTTCAGCTCGTTGTAGTAGTCGTCGGCCGAGCAATTGAACCGCTCGCGCAGCATCAGGTCCTTGACCCCGTCCTCGGTCCACCAGCCCCGCTCGAAATCGAGGATGGCCTGTTCACGTTCGGTCAACGACATTGTGTAAGCCTGCCCGTTTCGGGCACCCCATTACAAGCACCCCCACGGTTAGCCTTGCCTCATGAGCAGGGGAAACGCCACCGCCACGCGCGAAAAGCCGTTCGTGATCGGGGTTGCTGGGGGCACCTGCTCGGGCAAAACAACCGTCACCGAACGCCTGGAAGAAGTGGTCGGTGCCGATCGCCTGGCCGTCATCAAGCAGGACTCGTATTACATACGACGCGATCATCAGTCCTTTGACCAGCGAGCCGCCGCCAATTACGACCATCCCGATGCCTTCGATTGGGACCTCACCAACGACCAACTGCACAAGTTGATCTCCGGCGAGACGGTGGAAGTTCCGGTGTACGACTATCCGAATCACAATCGCTCGGACGAGGTGATGGTGGTGAAGTCCGCACCCATCATCGTGTTCGAGGGCATTCTCGCCTTGTACGAC
>RHCK01000430.1 GCA_010030605.1 Acidimicrobiia bacterium | reverse complement strand
ACGGCGTGCCCACGGCGCGATCCAGTAACCAATCGACGCGACACCATCGGTGACGTGGTGGACGCCGAGCATGCCCGCGCCGCGATCGCTGTTCGAGTCAACGATCGCCCAGGCGTGAAGCTCTCCGGCTCGATCGGCAACGAACGAACGTGCATGATCCTTGGTGTAAGGCCGTGGCACGACGGTCCAGCGGAGGATTTCCGGATCTTGGCACGCCTCGGTGATCCATTCGACATCGTCGAGAGTCGGCTCCCTGAACGTGAACATCGTCTTACCTTACGCGCGATGTTCTGCTCATCGTCTCGGATTAATTGGGAGCGTGATGTCTATGCTCGGATCGTGCACGTTGTCGCTCGTCCGCTTGGAGTCGTTTTCGACTGTGCAAATCCAGACGCACTTGCGGCGTTCTGGCAGGGAATGCTCGGTGGTGAGATCGACTCGCGCACGAAGACGGACACATGGGTCGGGCTTGGCCCGATCGAGGCCTACGGCTCGCTCGGTTTCCAGAAGGTTCCCGAGGGGAAGGCCGTAAAGAATCGGGTGCACCTCGATCTTGACGTTGACGATCTCGAGACCGCGGTTCAACGCGCGCGAACGCTCGGCGCCCGTTCGGTGGGGGACGTGGTCGAAGAGCAGACGAATTGGTTCCAGGTGATGCACGACGTGGAGGACAATGAGTTCTGCTTCATCTTGCGCAAGAACCGCGCGCCTGAAGATCGAGTCATAGACGACGTGGGACGACCGGAGCCTCCAGTCGGTTCGGGTGAGATCGAGACGCTGCTCGGTTTTCTCGATTACCAGCGATCGACGCTCGAGTGGAAGACGCGCGGACTCGATGCAACTGGTCTTGCGCAGCGCGTCTCGCCGTCGTCCATGACACTTGGAGGAATCCTGAAGCACCTCGCCTGGGTCGAGGATCACTGGTTCTCATACTTCCTGTTCAACGTCGATCGATCGGAGCCCTGGAAATCTGTTGACTGGTCCGCGGATCAGAACTGGGAGTGGAATTCCGCTTCATCGGATTCACCAGAAGACCTGCGTGCGCTGTGGAGCCTGGCATGTGAGCGTTCGCGAGAAAACGTTCGGAGTGTCATCTCGGCTGGGCTTGGTCAACGTGCCGCACGCACATGGCCGAACGGCGAGTCACCAAGCCTCCGTTGGATCATCGTGCACATGATCGAGGAATATGCGCGACACAACGGACACGCCGACTATCTGCGCGAATCAGTCGATGGGGAGACCGGCGAGTAACGAGTCAGCCGAAGTCGGCGATGATCAGCTTGCGCATGCTGACCATTGCGTTCCATGCTCGCGCGCGAACCGCGTCGTCCGAGTGTTGGAGGAGCGGGTTGAGCATCCGCGGAACGATCTGCCAGCTG
>RHCK01000429.1 GCA_010030605.1 Acidimicrobiia bacterium | reverse complement strand
GCTGTCGTTCGCGCGAGGATGACATCGGGTGCACCCTTCACGAACATCTGAATGTGCGTGTCGCCGTTCCCATCGGGTATCTCGTGAACGGTGGCCATCATCTTCAGGGCCGAATCGAAGGGGACTTCGGCCAGACGCGGGTGTTGACGTCGTTCATCGTCGACGTCGATGCCACCCTTGAGCGCGAGGACCGCGAGTGCTCCTTCGGTGGGATCACCGACCAAGGTCCATTGGTCGTCGACCTTGCGAATGACGGCGTCGTTGCAGAGAGCCATCGCCAACAGCGACGTGGTGATGGCCAGCGGCGAATCGCCATCGACTCGCTCGATGGAGCCGTCGGGGGAGTAGCCACTTCCCGTCACCTCGTGAACTTTGTTCTGTATGACGAACCGCACCGCGGTCATTTCGTTCAGGGTGAGCGTTCCGGTCTTGTCGCTGCAGATGACACTGGTGCAGCCGAGAGTCTCGACGCTGGCGAGTCGTTTCACGATGGCGTTCTTCTTGGCCATCTTCGAAACCCCGATGGCCAAGGTCACGGCGGTGACCGCCGGTAGGCCCTCGGGGATGGTGGCCACGGCCAGTGCCACGGCGAGATTCATCAATTCGACGAAGCCGCTTCCGCGTATCAATCCGATGGCAAAGACGAGCACGACGATGACGGCCGAGAGCAACGCGAGGCTGTGCGCGAGTCCGTTGAGTTGTCTCTGCAACGGCGTCAGCTCGGGTGCGGCTCCCTTCAACAATCCGGCGATGCGTCCGATCTCGGTGGACATTCCGGTGTTGGTGACGACGATCTCGGCTCGGCCACGGGTGACCGTGGTGTTCATGAACGCCATGCAATGACGATCACCGATACCCGCGTTCGCGTCATCAATAGCATCGACGTTCTTCTCGACAGGATGACTTTCGCCGGTGAGGGCCGCTTCGTCGATTTCCAGGTTGACCGCGGTGATGATGCGGCCATCAGCGGGTATGCGATCGCCGGCTTCGACGATGACGATGTCTCCGGGAACCAACTCGACCGTCGACACGGACTGCACCTGTCCGTCACGACGCACGCGGGTGGAAGGAGAGAGCATTCGTTTCAAAGCGTCGAGGGATGCTTCGGCGCGATTTTCTTGGATGAAGCCGATGGTGGCGTTGGCGAAGACCACCACCAGAACCACCAGCGGTGTCTTGAGTTCTCTGGAGACCACGACGCTGATAACGGCGGCGCCGAGAAGGATGAGGATCAGGAAGTCCTTGAATTGAAGGACGAACTTCTTCCAGGCGGGTATGCGCGCTTCGGCGTCGAGGGCGTTCGGGCCGTGTTCGGCCAGTCGGCGACGAACTTCGTCGGAGGACAGACCATCGATCGAGGAGACCAATCGAGCCACGACC
>RHCK01000428.1 GCA_010030605.1 Acidimicrobiia bacterium | reverse complement strand
CCAGCCAGGCGGGCACCTTCGTCGAGTCCGGGTCGACACAGTTCGCGCAGATAGCGCGGATGACTGTTGGTGGGGTGGGTGACGAATCCGTCGGCCAAGCTTCCGGCGGCGGTGACAAGTTTCTTGTTGACTCCACCCATCCAAATGTTCGGCCGAACCACCTCGGGTGCGAGTGGATCCGGAGTGAAGTTCGGAGTGAGTAGGTCGAGGTCGTAATGCTCGCTGTGGTAGTCGAGTTTCTCGATTCCGTCGAAGGCGCGCCAGCACGCGCGCACCGCGCCGATGTGGTCGCTCAGCCGACCAACGGGGTCGTCGAACTGGGCGCCGAATCGTCGTTCGATGTGCGGTCGAATCTGGGTGCCCAACCCCAACTGGAATCGTCCATTCGATAACGCAGCGAGGTCCCAGGCGCTGTAGGCGATCGCCATCGGGCTACGCACGAGTGCGAGCGCGACGCTCGTGCGAACGATCAAGGTGTTGGTGGCCTGTAAGGCGGCCATCGACGCGAGGAACGGATCGTGCACCGTTTCGGCGATGTGCAATCCGTCGTAGCCGAGTGCTTCGATGCGACGGGCGTGGGCCGCAATGTCGACGATCGGCAATCGAGGATCCATGCCGGCGTAGACGCGCATGTCAGTTCTTTCCGAACTCGCGCGCGCGACGAGCCGCCCATTCGCGCGCTCGTTTGTTCTCCAACTCGAACGCCGTGTCACCGCTTCCCAATGGGGCGACCTCGTCGTAGAGATCACGTATGGCTTTCACAGCGGGCGCGTGGTTTCCGGCGACGAGGGTGGCCAATTCGATGGCGCGCCCGAGGAGTGCGTCGTGCTCGACCACTTCGGTGACGAGGCCCCATTCAAGGGCACGTTGGGCGTCGATGAATTCGGACGTGACACTCATGCGACGAGCACGATGAGCGCCAATGATCTGCGGAAGAATGATGGTGAGCCCCCAGCCGGGAACCATGCCGACTTTGGCGTGAGTGTCGGCGAACCGCGCGCGTTCGGAAGCGATCAGAAAGTCGCACGCCAGGGCGATCTCGAGTCCACCGGTGACCGCGGCACCGTTGATCGCTCCGATGATCGGCACTCGCGTGGGAGGCAGCGCCCCCCAATACCCGGGGTGAGGGTTCTCGCCCTTCTTCTGGCCGGACGCAACCTCACGCACATCGAAGCCGGCACAGAACGCCGGGTCGGCGCCCGTGAGGATGATCGCTCGAACTGTCGGATTCTCGTCGGCCTCGCGAACACGGGCCGGCAATTGTTCGGCGAGTTCGGGGGAGATCGCGTTGCGAGCCTCGGGACGATTCAACGTGATGACCGCCACGCGCGCGTTCGCGCCGACTTCGATCATCTCCGAGGTGACGACGTCCACTTTGGC
>RHCK01000427.1 GCA_010030605.1 Acidimicrobiia bacterium | reverse complement strand
GATGCTGTTCTCGCTCACCACCACGATGCGCGGCATGCGGCTCGCGACGCGGCCCTGCATCTTCACGAAGGAGTAGAAGCGCGACACGCCGAGCTTCTTCCACCAGTTCGGGGCGTGATCCATCTCGAGCGCGCGATCGCGGGTGATGGGGTGGTGCAAGGTGACGATCGTCGGGATCATCTTTTCGACGCCGAGGATGCCGTAACCCAGACACTGATTGTCGTGGACCAGGTCGAACTCACCGACCCGGCCGGCCAAGTGACGCTTCACGCGGGCGCTGAACGCGGCGGGTTCGCCGAAGGTGCCGGTGAGGAACAGACCCAACTCGTAGAAGTCCTCGCGCGACTTCAGCTCCCAGATGGCGGGAAAACGAAAGGGGTAATGGTCGTTGATCAGATCGAGGCTGGGCAGTTTGGTGAGTGATACCCGATCGTCGAGCACCGGATAGGGCTGTCCGCCGAACACCTCGACCGAGTGTCCGAGATCGACCAAGGCCTTGGTGAGGTGCCGCGTGTACACACCCTGACCGCCCACGTGCGGCTTGCCGCGGTAGGTGAGATAGGCGATGCGCAAGGGCGAATCGGGATCGAGGGGGTTGTGGGGTGAAGCCGACCCCCGCGGTTGTGACATGGGTTGCGATGCTATCGGTGGGTCCGCTGGGGCTCCCCGCGAGGGGGTGGACCAGCGAAAACGCCGCTCAGCAGGAGGTCGGTCGCGTGACCTTGGTTCCCGCGGTCGTGGCGAGGCCGTTGCGGTCGGTGGCCGTGATGCTCACCGACACCGCGGTGACCGAGCCGGGAATGTCGGAGCTGATGCCGACCCAGGAGCCCTTTCCCGAATCGGTGAGGGTGACCGTTCGGGTGGAGGAGGCGATCGACCCGGTGAGAGTGAGCGTGGCGATGACGCTCTTGATCGCCGACTCATCAGTGACGGGCACCTGGATCGACGCATTGGAACAGGTCGCCGAGGAGAAACGAACGGCGATGGAACCCACTTGTGGCGGTCGACCGACCGCGCCGGTCAACGACAGCGTGGCGGCCGGTGCTCCCGTGGCGGTCACTTGTGCCGCGACGGCGGGGAATGGGCCCTCGGGGAACGTGGCGGTGTTGGCGTACGTCGAGGCCGTGGCGCGAGCGAACGTGACCGTGACGGTGACGCTGGCGCCGGCGGCCAACGTTCCCGAGGACGGACTGAATGTGAAGAACGCGGGTCGAGCCGACGCTGCCTTCCAGCCGAGTGCGGTGGCGTTCTTGTTGGTGAGGCGCACCGTCATCGTCGTGGATGTGGTGCCGAAGTCCAGTGACGAAGTGCTGAGAAGAAATGCCGTCAACGATGGTGGTCGAGTCGTCGTGCTGGTCGCGGGTGCTCGGGTCGTCGTGC
>RHCK01000426.1 GCA_010030605.1 Acidimicrobiia bacterium | reverse complement strand
GCGTCGCGCGGAGTACGACGATTGCACGAACGTTTTGAGCACACCGTTGTCGATCAACACGTTCCGACGAGCGGCCAGACCTTCTCCGTCGATGTCGGTCGCCGTGTAGGCCAGCGGATTGGTGGGGTCATCGACGAGGGTGATCAACGGACTGGCCACTGTCTCGCCGAGACGTTGCGCGAACAAACTTCGCCCCTTCACCACGCTTTCGCCATTGAGCGTGCTTCCGATGATCCCGAGGAATTGGGCCGTCACGTACGGATCGAGCACCACCGTGATGCGACGACTCGCGGGCTTCGTGGCACCGAGCAGTCGCGTGGCGCGGTCAACGGCGTCGCGAGCCGCCTTGTCGATGTCGAGTTCGCCGGTGTTGCGCCCGACAGCGAAACCGAAACCGGTCTGCGTCTCATCGCCATCATCGGCGAGTGTGCCGACGCTCAGGTAACAGCCGTTCTCGCGTCCGGCCACACGAATGCCCGTGGTGGTGGCGACCGCCGCTTCACCGAATGCGTCGGAATAGTTGGAATCGTCGACGCGGACGCGGGAGTCGCCGGAACGCGCCAGACGTTCGAGTTCCTTGGCCAGTTCGATCTTGCGTGACGTGGGGGTGGACTCGAGCGAGTCGTCCCACAAATCCTGCGGTGTGACGGCAATGCCATCCGGCTCGGCCAGACCGGCCCACTCGTCGGGCTCGCCGTAGCCGAGGTTGTCGCGGGCCTCGGCGAGAACTTCAGCAATCTGAGCCTCGTCCAGCGTTCCGCAATATGAGGTTCCGGTGCGACCGTCGCGGATGACCCGAATGCCGATGCCCTCACTTTGCGCGGAGACGAAATGTTCGACTTCGCCTTCGTACACGCGGACGTCGGTGGAAAGACCGCGACTGACGTAGGCCTCGAGTTGCTCACCGGGACGCGCCATCGCCACGACACGTTCGGCGATGGCCAACAACTCGCCGCTGCGATCGGGAGAACTCATGCCGCGGTGCCGCCGATGGTCAGCGCCTTCACACGCAGGGTCGGTTGACCGTCACCAACGGGAACCCCTTGGCCGTCCTTCCCGCACGTTCCGGGGTTACCCATCGCGAAGTCATTGCCCAACCGATCGATATCGCGAAGGACCTGGGGTCCGTTGCCGATGAGGTTGCCCTCGCGCAATGGTTCGGTGATCTCACCGTCCTCGATGAGATACGCCTCGGTCATGCCGAACACGAAGTCACCGGTGGCAGTGTTCACGCTTCCACCGCCGAGATGCGCGACGTAAACGCCCGACTTGGTGTCCTTGATGATGTCGGTGGGCTCCTCGGTTCCGTTGAGCACGTAGGTGTTCGTCATACGGACCATCGGCAAGTCCTTGTACGACTGACGACGACCGTTGCCCGACT
>RHCK01000425.1 GCA_010030605.1 Acidimicrobiia bacterium | reverse complement strand
CCAACGAGATTCAGCGCAACGTGCTCGGTGAGCGGGTTCTCGGACTTCCACGCTGACCCACGACGAACGAGGCGAACATGTCGACCAAGGAACCCACGTACGTGAGCGGTCACGGCTTGCTGACCGGCAAGCGTGTTCTCATCACCGCCGCCGCCGGAAGCGGAATCGGTTCGTCCACGGCCCGACGTTGCATCGAGGAAGGTGCGCGCGTCGTGATCAGCGACAAACACGAGCGTCGCTTGGCCGAGACCGCCGCCGAGTTGGGTGTCACCGGAATCGCCTGTGATGTCACCGACGAGTCGAGCGTGCAGAACCTGTTCGCCACTGCCGCCCGCGAACTCGGCGGCGTCGACGTGCTGGTGAACAACGCCGGATTGGGTGGAACCGCCGAGTTGCACGAGATGACCGACGACCAATGGTCGATCGTGCTCGACGTGACGCTGAACGGCACCATGCGTTGCACCCGCGCCGCCTTGAACCTGATGTACGCCCAAGGTTCCGGTGTGATCGTCAACAACGCCAGCGTGCTCGGTTGGCGCGCCCAAGCGGGTCAAGCGCACTACGCCGCGGCCAAAGCCGGCGTCATGGCCCTCACCCGTTGCGCCGCCATCGAAGCCGGACCCCGTGGTGTGCGCATCAACGCGGTGTCACCCAGCATCGCGATGCACGCGAATTTGGCCAAGGTCACGAGCGACGAGTTACTGGCCGAACTGACACGACGCGAGGCCTTCGGTCGATACGCCGAACCGTGGGAGATCGCCAATGTCATCGTCTTTCTCGCCAGCGACTACAGCAGTTACATGACCGGCGAGACGATTTCGGTCAGCAGTCAGCACCCGTGACACGCCGATGAGCATCGATCTGCGCATCGACGGAGCCGTCGCCGTCATCACCATGAATCGTCCCGAGCGCAAGAACGCGTTCACCCGCGAGCAATACGACGCGTTGGGCTCGACCTTGGCGCGCATCGACGCCGACGACAACGTGCGCGTGGCGGTGCTCACCGGAGCCGGAGCGGCGTTCAGTTCCGGCCAGGATTTGAAAGAAATGGCCGAATTGGCGACCGCGGTGGCCGGCGGGAACACCAGTGCCGGTGGGAGCACCGGAGCCGGCGGGTTCACGGTGTTGCTGGATGCGCTCGAAACGTTCGGCAAGCCCCTCATCGCCGCGGTGAACGGAGTTGCCGTGGGAATCGGCATGACGTTGCTGCCATTCTGCGACATCGTGATGGTGGCGCGATCGGCGCGCATGCGCGTTCCATTCAGCGAACTGGGCGTGCCTCCCGAGGCCGCGAGCAGCGTGCTGTTCGCCGATCGAGTGGGTTGGCAGCGCGCCGCCGAGCTGTTGCTCACCTCGCGATGGATCGATGCCGACGAGGCGG
>RHCK01000424.1 GCA_010030605.1 Acidimicrobiia bacterium | reverse complement strand
CCTTGATGGGCCCCGAGATACGCGTCGATCACCGCAGGATTGCGCGAAATGTCGTCCGGGGTTCCCTCGGCGATGATTCGACCTTCGGCCATCACGATCACCCAGTCGCTGATGTCGTGAACCATGTCCATGTCGTGTTCGACGAACAGCACAGTCATTCCGTCGTCGCGCAAACCGCGAATGTGCTCGTTGAGGCTCTGCTTCAGAGCCGGGTTCACGCCCGCCATCGGCTCGTCCAGCATCACGAGGGTCGGATTCGTCATCAAGGCTCGTGCCATCTCGAGCAACTTGCGCTGACCACCGGACAAGGAACCGGCATATTCATCGCGCATGTGACCCAACTTGAACCGATCGAGAAGAGCATCGGCACGCGATGTGTTGGCAGCCTCTTCGGACTTCCAGATGCGCGAGAAGAGTCCGTTCCACCACTTCTCGCCTTTTTGGCCGGTCGCACCCAAACGCATGTTTTCGATGACCGACAACTTCGTGAGACTCTTGGTCAACTGGAACGTGCGCACCATCCCGAGTGCGGCGGTTTTGTGCGAGGCCACCTTCTCCATCGAACGGCCGTCGAACGACCAAACGCCCGAATTGGGAGTGTCGAAACCGGTCAGCAGGTTGAACAACGTTGTCTTTCCGGCACCGTTCGGTCCGATCAGCGCGGTGATCGATCCGCGCTGGACCTCGATGCGCTCGACATCGACCGCGGTGATTCCACCAAAGTCACGGCGAATACCCGAGCCCGCGAGAATCGGATCGACTTTCGAAGCACCGGGTTCACGGGGCACCGAAGAAAGCGCGGACCGAGCCGCCTGCGCGGCTTCGGAGAAGGTTCGCTCAGCGTCCATCGAAGGCCATCTCCTGACGGTTCCCGAACACGCCTTGCGGTCGGTAGACCATGAGCAAGATGAGGGTGAGTCCGATCAACATGAAATTGAACTGACCAACTTGAGTCGAGTTCATGATGGTGAAATTGCCGATGTTGATGGGATCCTTGGCCACCTGGCGGAGGAAATTGTCCATGAAGGTGAATAGTCCCCAAAAGATCATGGGGCCAACGATCGAACCGGACACCTTCGCGACGCCGCCAAGGACGAGTGCCGTGAGGATGTAGAAGGTCACGTCGCGGCTGTAATTGTCGGGCTGCACACTGGCACGGTCGAGGGCGAAGATCATTCCCGAGATCGTGCCGATCACGCCGCCGAGGATGAGGGACTGCATCTTGTAGGAGAACACATTCTTCCCGAGGCTCTTGACGGCATCCTCGTCCTCGCGGATGGCCTTCAGCACGCGTCCCCACGGACTCTTCATCAACTTGTACACCACGTAACCAAGAAGAGCGACCACGATCCAGCCGACGATGAGGGTCCAAAGTTCGCGTCCCGTGAAACGCAGCGGCCAAAAACCGT
>RHCK01000423.1 GCA_010030605.1 Acidimicrobiia bacterium | reverse complement strand
CCGTCGACGGCCACGATGATGGGCTTGCGACGCTCGCGATACACGAAGCCGGCGAACCCGCCACGCTTGGTGTTGAGATCCGCGGCCTGACCGGAGTTGATGGCCTTCAGGTCGGCTCCGGCACAGAACACCGGACGTTCCTGACCTTCGGTGTTGGCGGTGAGGATTCCGACCCACACGGAGTCATCGGCCTCCAACTGATCGATGGCGGCTTCCACGCCACGAGCGACGTCGCCGTTGATGGCGTTGCGGGCGTCGGGGCGATTGAGGGTGATGAGGCCGATACGGCCCTCGGTGGAATACGTGACGATGTCGCTCATGGCTCCGACCGTAGTGGTCGGGCCGATCAGCCGACCAACCGGTCAGGCGTCGGGAGATTCGACGTTGTCGGTCGGTGCCGTTTCGTCGGCGACCGTTGTCGGAGCTTCAGCGACCGTTGTTGCAGCGTCGGCGACCGTTGTTACAGGTTCGGCGACTGGCTCACCAGATCCAGCCTTCGGAGCGGCCGGAGGACGTGGGGGCAACTTCTTGGCCGGTCGCGTGGGGCGGAGCGGCTTGGGTGCGTGGGTGGTGCCCGCCTGCACGCCGAAGGCGGCGGCAATCTGGGGCAGCAACGGGGCCAAACGTTCGATCGTCTTGGTGAGTTCGTTCGTGACCGTTGCGGGCGTGCTGGTGATGGTGATCTGTGCGCGAATCGGCGTGAAGGCCGCCGCTTCGAGAACCGCGACCCAGCGGTCGGTGAGGGCGTCGGCGGTGAGGTTCGCCGTGGCGGCCTCGGCCAAACGGCGACCAAGGTCGACGGGGAAGATGGCGCCGGCCTTGGGCGGTTGACCGGCCAACTTCAGCGCCCGAACGATGCGACCGATCCCGAGGTTGGCCTCGATGTCGGACAACCAGTTCTGGTATTCCTCTTCGGTGCGCGCGACCAAGCCCGCCTTCATCTCGGAGATCAGTTCGCGACAGGCCTCGGATCGTTCGATGACGGCATCGTTGGCCGCGGCGACGATGCTGCGAAGGTCGCGCAGGTCGAGTTGCGCCAGATCGCGCTTGGCGGCTTCGGCACGATCGAGCCAGTCGGCGACGCGCAACCGGGGGAGAAGATTCTCGGCCATTTGCAGAACGCTCTGCTCGGGCATGATGGGCTTGCCCTCGGCGGCGAGAGCGGCGTTGGCCTCTTTCAGGCGTTGACGAACGGTCTGCATTCCCTGCAACGCGAGTTCGGCGATCGGACGCTGGTTCTCGGGGATTTCGGACAGAACCGCCTTGCGGTGGGTGTTGTTGGCGCGCAGACGCTTGGCCTTGGGGCGTTGGGGCAACTCGGGCGGCGCCTCGAAACGGGGGCGACGCGGTCCGCGCTCGCGACGTTCCGGATCATTGGGGCGGGCGTCGCCGCGCGGAGCACGTTCGCG
>RHCK01000422.1 GCA_010030605.1 Acidimicrobiia bacterium | reverse complement strand
CGGTGAGCTCGAAGGCAAGGAAGTCAAGAAGGTTGCCGTCGTGTACAACGACAACCCGGCCGGAACCGTGGCGTTCAACGTGCTGACCAAGCCGATCCTCGAACAGCTCGGTGTGGAAGTGACCGGTGTTCCGGTGGCTGACACCGCTGGTGCGACCGAAATGGCCACCGCCATTCAGTCGTCCGGTGCCGACACCGCCGACGTCTTCTACCCGCTGGTCACCATTCAAGGTTGCATCGGTATCTACGACGCATTGAAGACTCTGGGCGTGGATACGCCGATCGTCACCACCGGTTTGTGCTTCGGCATCCCGATGCAGGATCACCTGAAGTCGGTCGGCGAGGAAGGCAAGTTGCCCGACGGTTGGTACTTCGGCGGCTACGGCTTCTCGTACGAGATCGCCGGTAACCCGGACAACGACGCGTACATCGACGCTGCTCTCGCTTGGGCCAAGGAAACCGGTCTCGAGAACCCCGAGTACACCGGCTTTGGTGGACCGACCTTCGGTTCGCTTCTCACCTTGGTGAAGTTCATGAACGCGGGTGCGACGGATTCGGCCGCCATTCGCGACGCGGCGAAGGCCTTCACCGGACCGATGTGGGCTGGTGTTGGTGACTTCAAGTGCGGCGGTAACCCCACCTTCCCGTCGCTGTGCGGATTCTCCATCGGTATCCAGCAGCAGCAGGGCACGGAGTACGTCTCCATCATGGACGGCTACAACGGCAAGGCTCTGAACCCGATCGAGGAACTGGCCGGCTGATCGTCGGTCGTACCAAGAAACGACATCAAGATGAGGGTGCGGGGAGTGATCCCCGCACCCTCAGTCGTACGGGTGTCGATCATTCATTCGATCAATCAGTGGGGTATCGCTTGACCGAGCGATCAGGGGGAGTGAAATGGAGCAGTCGCTCAAGAGGTTGGTCAATCGACGTAAGCCCGTCATCGGCGTGCTCGTCGTGGTCGTGGTGTTCGCGATTCTGTATGCGTGGGACGCGCGGCAACTCGCACCGATGTTCTCGAACATCGGCACCGGAGCGCTCATGGCGGCGGTGGCCATCGGAGTGGTCCTCACTTTCCGTGGATCTGGTGTCGTCAACTTCGCCAACGGCGTGATCACGGTCTTCGTGGCCTACTGGTATTACGGGTTCCGGGTCGAAGGCAAGTTTTACGTTCCGCCGCTACCCAACCCACTCGTCCTCATCGAGATTCCGGTCAACTGGTTTCGCGATGCCGGCAACAAGCTCGACTTGCCCAACTGGCCGACCACCATCGACCTTCCTGGTGATCGACTCACCACCGCCGCCTCCACCGTGCTCGCCCTCATCGTGGCGGTGTTGCTGGGCCTGTTCCTTCATTTCGTGATTTTCAAACCCCTACGTAACGCACCCGTTCTCGCCAAGGTCGTCACG
>RHCK01000421.1 GCA_010030605.1 Acidimicrobiia bacterium | reverse complement strand
GAACGCATGCTGGCCGCCGGAGCGATCCCGATCGGCCGCACGAATCTTCCCGACATGGGACTGCGCATTCACACCGACAGCAGCCTGCACGGTCGCACCAAGAATCCATGGAAGTCGGATCGCACTGCCGGAGGTTCGAGTGGTGGCGAAGGAGCGGCGTTGGCCACCGGCATGTCGCCGATCGGTCTCGGCAACGACATCGGCGGAAGTCTGCGCAATCCGGCGCACGCCTGCGGCATCGCGTCCATCAAGCCATCCGTTGGCGTGATCGCCGACGCTCAGACGTATCCGTCGCCGGACCGCTCACCCGCGTTTCAAACGATGGCGGTGCAGGGAGTCATGGCCCGCAACGTCGGTGATGTTCGCGCCGGCTTCGAGATCGTGGCCGGACCCGACCCCCGCGATCCGGTCAGCCTGCCGGTGCGACTCACCGATCTGGCCGCGGGCGAACGGTTGACGGTGGCGATCCTGCCCGCACCGCCCGGAGGTTCGACTCATCCCGACATCGCCGCCGCGGTTCGTCGAGCAGGCGACGCGTTGGCCGATGCCGGCCACAACGTGGTCGAGGCGACTCCCCCCGACATCGAGATGACCTACCTCGTCTGGGCGATGATGTTGTTCTCCGAACTCGGGGACATTCGCGATCAACTCGACATGGTGATGGGAGTCGGCGGACGCACCTTGATCGCCAAGATTCTGGAGTTCTTCCCTCGCCCATCGAATCTCGAGTTGTACGGGGCACTCTCGTTGCGAGACGGCTTGGCGCGCCAATGGTCGATGTGGTTCGAGACGCATCAGGCGTTGGTGATGCCCACGTGGACCCAGCCACCATTCGTGTTCGACGACGATCTGGCCGGCGACGAAGGTGCGGTGCGAACGTTGGAACTGATGAGGCCGGTCACTCCGGGCAACGTCCTGGGACTACCGAGCGTGGTGACGCCGGCCGGAATGGCCGATGAATTGCCGGTGGGCGTTCAGGTGATGGGTGCGCGGTTCACGGACTTGCGGTGTTTGGCTCTGGCCGAGCAGATCGAACAACGCGTTCCGTGGACGACGCCCATCGATCCGCGTCCCTGAATTCAGCTCAACGTCAACAACTGTTGACCATGGCGGTCGTACGCGATGTTCGACGCCACGTGGTGCTGAACCGAACCGTGTGCGTCGCGGAAGCACCGCTGCAGGATGCTGGAGTTGAACAACGCGCCGGCACCGGCGAAGTGGAACAGGTGGCTCACCGTGTTCGCGGCGCTTTCGGTGCAGTACGCCAACATGCCCACCAAATACGACTGTTGCTGCATCGATAGCACGCGGCCAATACGCAACGTCGCGTCGGCTTCCTCGAAGGTGCGAATGGCGAACGAACGTGCGGCATCGATGGCCAAGGACCCCTTGCCGAATTCGTATTGGAAT
>RHCK01000043.1 GCA_010030605.1 Acidimicrobiia bacterium | reverse complement strand
GGCAAACCCAAGCCGGGCAAGAGCATGGATCTCATCGACAAGTTGGGCCTCGCTCCACATATCCAATTCGTGTCGGGTGTGTCCGATGAGCGCATCGTCGAGTTGTACGCCGAAGCCGAAATGGCCGTGGTTCCCTCGCTGTACGAGGGTTTCAGCCTGCCGGCCATCGAAGCGATGTGCACTGGCATCTGCCTCGTGGCCACCGACGGCGGAGCTCTTCCCGAAGTCACCGGCACCGACGGCGACACCGTGTTGCAGTGCGTGGCCGGAGACGCCGAGGCATTGGCCTCCACCATTCGTCGCGGCCTCGATGACCCCGATCTTCGCGCGCGTGTCGGATCGAACGGACGCCATCGCGTGGTCGAGCGTTGGACGTGGCGCAAGTGCGCCGAAATGACGGTCGAGCAATATCGCGAGGTGCTCGCGATGCCCGCGAATCGCGCGAAACTTCTTCGCAACGGACGTCTCGGCTGATGCTCACCGTCCGCTTCCCGCGTCTTGGTCTCACGCCCGGTGATCTCGTGCTCGATGCCGGTGCCGGATTCGGTCGTCACGCGTACGAAGTGGCGCGTCTCGGAGGTCGCATCGTCGCGCTCGATTACGCCGACGACGAAGTGCGAACCACGCGGGCGACGTTCGGAGCCATGATCGAGGAAGGCCAGATCGCCTCCGATCGCTACGTCGGTGCATTGCGCGGTGACGCGACCAGGCTTCCGTTCGCCGACGGAACGTTCGATCGTGTCATCACGAGCGAAGTCCTCGAGCACATCCAGAACGATGTCGCGGCCATCGCCGAGCTGGCGCGCGTGTTGCGGCCCGGTGGCACGCTCGCGTGCACGGTTCCGTCGTGGTGGCCCGAGAAGATCAATTGGAAGTTGAGCGACGAGTACCACGCACCGAAGTCGGTCGGCGGACACGTTCGTATTTATTCACAGACCGAACTCGAGGCGAAACTCCGCGCCGCGGGAATGTCGGTCACCGGATCGCATCACGCGCACGCTCTGCATTCCCCGTATTGGTGGCTGAAGTGCGCCGTCGGACCCCGTCGCGAGGATCATGCCTTGGTCAACGGCTACAAGCGCTTTCTCGAATGGGACATCGTGAAACAACCGAAGTCGGTCAAGGTTGCCGAACGGGCCTTGTCGCCGCTGATGGGCAAGAGCCTCATCGTCTACGCCCGCAAAAACGCCCTCGTGTCGGAGGTGCCGTCATGAGTCGAGTTCCGCACGTCGAAGGTGTTCTGAGCGCCGACGAAGTGGTGCAGACCGCCCAATCGATCGCCGACTTGCAGTTGGACAACGGAATGATCCCGTGGTTCGAGGGTGGCCACTGTGACCCATGGAACCACGTCGAGACTGCCATCGCTCTCGACGTGGCCGGCATGCACCGCGAGGCCGAGCGTGCCTACCAATGGCTGATCGACACCCAGCACGCCGATGGTTGGTGGTTCAACTACTACCTCCCGAGCGGAACCGTCGAAGAACCCAAACTCGACACCAACGTGTGCGCGTACATCGCGTCCGGTGTGTGGCATCACTGGCTCGCCACATCCGATCGCGGTTTCGTCGACCACGTCTTCCCCACCGTTCGACGCGCGATCGATTGGGTTCTCTCCATGCGTCGACCCAACGGCACCATTCGATGGGCCCGCGAAGAACACGCCACTCCGTGGGACTACGCGTTGCTCACCGGTTCCAGCAGCATTTGGCATGCGTTGATGAGCGCGTCGTATTTGGCCGAGTTGGTTCACGAACCGCGACCCGATTGGCGCGAGGCCGCCGACGTGTTGCGCCACGTGATCTCCACTCAACCCGATGCGTTCGAGCCCAAGGCCCGCTGGGCCATGGACTGGTATTACCCGGTGCTCACCAACGCTCTCGTGGGTGATCAGGCCAAGGCCCGAATTGCCGAGAGTTGGGGCACGTTCGCCATGGAAGGTCGCGGCATTCGTTGTGTCAGCGACGAGCCCTGGGTCACCGCGGCGGAAACCGCCGAATGTTCGTTGGCGCACGTGGCCGTTGGTGATCTGTCCACCGCCACCGATCTGTTGTTCTGGACCCGCGCGCATCGCAACGATGACGGCAGTTACTGGACCGGTTTGGTGTATCCCACCATGGAACGGTTCCCCAACGGTGAACGCACCGCGTACACGGCGGCGGCGGTGATCATGGCCGCCGATGCCATCGACGGCGGTTCGGCCGCCTCGCGTTTGTTCGTTCCGGGCGTCACCGTCGACTGACGGCTCCCATCGGCAAGAATGTCCCCATGACCGGGACCGCCACGTACTTCGATCCAACTTCCCTGCGCGAGATCGCTCAGCGTGCAATGGACTCGATCGGAGCCGGCGATGGAACCTCGGCGTCTTCGGACTCCCGTGCCCGTTCGTCGGTCTCGGTTCGCTCGCCCATCATCGGTCGCGCCGCCGGTTCGGTGTCGTTCGTCGACGACGCCACGATCACGACCAATGTCGATGATGCCGTGGGTCGCGCCACTTCGGTTTTCGCTCATTGGCGCTCGGTGCCCGCACCGCGACGCGGAGAGGTCGTGCGTCATTTGGGTGACGAACTTCGGCGACACAAGGACGCCTTGGCCGACCTCGTGCAGATCGAAGTCGGAAAGATTCGCTCCGAGGCGTTGGGCGAAGTTCAAGAGATGATCGACATCTGCGACTTCGCGGTCGGACTGTCGCGTCAACTACACGGACTCACCATCTCCTCCGAACGCCCTGGTCACCGTTTGGCCGAAACGTGGCAGCCTCTCGGGCCGGTCGGTGTCATCAGTGCCTTCAACTTCCCGGTCGCGGTGTGGTCGTGGAACGCCGCGCTCGCTCTCATCTGCGGCGACACCGTCGTCTGGAAACCCTCGGACGCCACTCCCCTGTGTTCATTGGCCACCACCGTGCTCGCCCGGCGAGCCGCCATCACCGCCGGTTTCTCCGCCGACGTCTGCCAGTTGGTGTTCGGCGATGCCTCGGTCGGCCGTGCTCTCGCGTCCGATCATCGTGTTCCGCTGATTTCGGCCACCGGCTCCACGCGCATGGGGCGTCTGGTGGCACCGATCGTTGCCGAACGTTTCGGTCGATCGATTCTCGAACTCGGCGGCAACAACGCCGCCATCGTCGCTCCATCGGCCGACCTCGATCTGGTCGTCCGCGGCGTCACCTTCGCCGCCGCCGGAACCGCCGGTCAACGATGCACATCGTTGCGGCGCCTCATCGTTCACTCGTCGCGCGTCGACGAGGTCGTCGACCGAATCGGTCGTGCCTACACGCAACTTCGCGTCGGCAATCCCATGAGTTCCGACACCCTCGTCGGTCCACTCATCGACGAGAAGGCGGGGCGAGCAATGACCGCCGCCATCGAGCAAGCGGTCGCCGAAGGTGGGCGTCTCGTCGTGGGAGGAGAACGCTGCCTCGCCGATGCCGCTCCCGATGCCGCGTACATGCGACCGGCCATCGTCACCATGCCCCGTCAAACGGAGATCGTGCGCACCGAAACCTTCGCTCCGATTCTCTACGTGATGTCGTACGAGACGATGGACGAGGCGATCGCGATCCAGAACGACGTTCCCCAAGGACTCGCGTCGTCGATCTTCACCACCGATCTGCGCGAAGCCGAAAGATTCACCGGTCCGGCGGGCAGCGACTGCGGAATCGCCAACGTGAACATCGGACCATCCGGTGCCGAGATCGGCGGAGCGTTCGGAGGCGAGAAGGAAACCGGTGGCGGTCGCGAGAGCGGCAGCGATGCGTGGAAGGCATACATGCGGCGCCAGACCCAAACCATCAATTACTCGAACGAACTTCCCCTCGCTCAAGGAGTCGTCTTCGAATGAGAACGTGGGTTGTTCGCCCGGTGAATGATTCGTCACATCCCCGACCCGAGGCTCGCCAAACGACCCGTCAACACCCGTGGGTACACTTGCATTCATGATCCCCTCGACCGAGCGCCATCCCGCCTTCGAGGAATACTGCGAGTGCATCTTCGAACTGCACGAGGACGACCTCGACGTCATCCGAGCTCGCATCGCCGAACGCTTGAACGTCAGTCGCGCCTCGGTCTCCCAGATGATCGAGAAGATGACCAAGGTCGGGTTGGTCACCTCCGACGCGAACAACATCGCGCTCACCGATGAAGGGTTGCGACTCGCGAACCAGGTCGTGCGCCGACATCGGTTGGCCGAACGTTTTCTCACCGACATTCTCGGACTCAGTTGGTCCGATGCGCATCGCGAAGCGGGCAAATGGGAACACGTGATGAGCGACGAAGTCGAGGCGGCCATGAATCGCGTTCTCGGCGCGCCCACCACCTGCCCCCACGGCAACCCCATTCCCGGGTCGAGTTACATCGACCCCGAGGCCGTTCCCCTGTCCGCGGTGTCGGTGGGCGATCGTTTCGTCGTCTCGCGCATTCCGGAGGAACTCGAATTCACACCGGGCTTGCTCGACTTCCTCCAGCAGTCATGCATTCTTCCCGGGTACAACGGCGAGGTGCGCGACAAGCCGTCGGATGGAACCATTTCGGTGGTCATCGACGGTCGAACCATCGACGTCGACGCGTTCGCATCGGCCCGCATCCTGGTCACCACCTGATCATGAATTCGATCGATTCCGGTCGCCGGCGAGTTCGAGGTCGCTCACGCCGGGTTTCCCTTCTCGCGACACTGGCTTCGATCACGCTCGCCGGCTGCGCCCCCACCACGTACGACGCCTCCGAAGGAACGACCATCCCGAGCCTCGTCACCACCACGCTTCCGTCCGGGCCCGCGAGCGAACTGCTTCCGAGGCTCAGTGAGGCGATGAAGTCGTTGTCGTCGTACATCGGACCGAACGCGTCGGGCAAGACGGCGGCCGGAAAGAACGACGTGTTGGCCGAGATCGAGGCATTGTGGTCGGCCGTCGAGACCGAAGTGTCCGACTCCAGCCCGGGCACCGCGGAATCGCTCGGACGTATGGTCGATCTGGCGCGCACCGCCGTCGAACGCAATCGGCCGGCCGATGCCGACAAAGCCGCCAAATTCGCCGGTGAAGTGATCCGCGAATATCTCGACTGACGTCGGTCAGTCGCGCGGGCGCATCGGCTCGGGAAGTTCTTCGGCGTGCACCACCGTGAGACGTTGCGTCGATCGCGTCAAGGCCACGTACAAGGCCCTCATTCCTTGTGGTTCGCCGCGCACGATTCGCGACGGCTCCACCACGACGACGCCATCGAGCTCGAGGCCCTTCACCAAGCCCACCGGAACGATGGTGATGCCCGAATCCAATGCGGAGCTCGCGGCTCGACCATGTTCGATTCCGATCGCACTGAAGTACTCGCTCGTCGCGTCGGCCATCGCGTCGGGAACCACGACGGCCACGTTTCCTCCGCCAATCTGCTCGACCAAACCGCGCGTTTCGTTGGCCACGGTCGCCAACAGTTCGTCGGCCACCTCGACGCGAACGACCCGTGGCGGAGCCACACCCTCGCGAACCGCGCGGGGCGCCACCAAACCAGGAGCCGCCGCGTGCATGACCCGCGTGGCGAGCTCCATGATCTGACCCGGGATGCGGTAGCCCACCGAGAGCCCGATCACCCGACTCGGCTTGCGTTCGGGAAGATGATCGAGCACGTCGTTCCACGTGGACGGAGCGTGGGCGCCCGTGGCCTGGGCCAGATCGCCCACCACCGTCAACGATCCCGACAACGAGCGTCGGGTCACCATGGCCAACTGCATCGGTGAAAGATCCTGAACTTCGTCGACGACGATGTGGCCGTAGGTGCGGATCTCGTCCGATTCGTCGACCTTGCCGTTTTTTCGTGGAAGCGGGCCGAGATGAACACGCGCTTCGTCCAACAAGGCGGCATCGGCCGGAGTCCACCGCACGTCATCCAGGAATTCCGATCGTTCGCGGTGCAAGGACTGAATTTCGTCGTCGTCGAAACGTCCACCGTTCGCCAGTTTCAACAACGCCTTCGATCCGAAGAGATCGTGCAACAACTGAGCCGGGGTGAGTCGCGGCCAAATGCGATCGATCATCGCTCGTGCCTCGTCATTGCCCTTCAAGGCCTCACGCACCTGCGAACCGGTGGCATCGCCGTCGCGCCATGTGTCCGCCATCGCCTGCCAGAGTTCGTTCTCCACCCAGCGGCTGGCCGGATTGTGACGATGGAATCGGCGACGTGCGCTCTTGATGATGCGTTCGGTCTCGTCGGCACGCATCCGCACGTATCCGTGTCGGAACGGAAACCGCATGTCCTCGCGCAATGGACGTTCTCGATCCTTCACCGCCTTGCGAATGACATCGGACATTCGCTCGTCGCCTTTCACACGAGCGGCGAGAACTCCGTCGGGGCGACCACCACCGGAGGTGACCCAACGAACGTCGGGCACCAGATCCTGCAGAATGACCTGCTCCACTCCTGCTTCTCCCAGCGACGGGAGCACGCGTTCGATGTAGCGAAGGAACACGCGATTCGGCCCGATAACCAACACTCCTTGGTCCTCGAGGGGGAAGCGATTGGTGTACAGCAGGTAGGCGGCGCGATGAAGTGCCACCACGGTTTTGCCCGTGCCCGGGCCACCCTGCACGACCAGCACTCCACCTTGTGGCGAGCGAATGATCTCGTCCTGTTCGGCCTGGATGGTCGCCACGATGTCGCCGAGTTGACCCGAGCGACCACGTTCGATGGATGCCAGCAAGGTGCTGTAGCCGCGCAAGCCGGTGACGGCCTGGGTCGCTCCGCCATCGGAATCCATGTCGAGACCGTCGTCGGCGCCCACGCCGAGGTGTCCACCCCCGAACAACTCGTCCTCGATCCCTTGCAGAACCCGACCGTGCACCACGAAGTGACGGCGTCGCGCCAATCCCATCGGGTTGCGACCGGTCGCGCGATAGAAGGGCTCGGCGACCGGCGCACGCCAGTCCACCACGACGGGTTCACGGTTCTCATCGGAGACCGCGAGACGACCGATGTGAAAACTCTCGATCCCGGTCGCTGCTCCACCGTCGACCTCGTCGGCCAAACGGTCGATGCGACCGAACACCAGTGCGGCGTCGCCCAGATCGAGGTCGGTGAGTCGCTTCAACAATGCCTCGTCGATGGCATTGCGTTCGAAACGATTCTGCATCGTCCCGCCGGTGCCGGACTCGGTGAGGTCCCGCATCTTCCACGCGTCGGTGCGACTGGCCTCGAGACAGGCATAGGCGTGGTCGATGTACGCCTGCTCCTCGTCGAAGTCCGGATGCTGTGCTGTCATCGCCCGTTGGTCCCTGTGAATGCGAGTGATTCCGAAAATTCGGGGTCTCGGTACTCTACAAGCAGCCATGAGCAAGTCGCCCACACCGAAAAGGCCGTCGTCCGGTGGAGGCACACCGGCGATCCTCGCTCTCGAACGCGCCGGCGTGCCTTTCGTGATTCATCAATTCGATCATCCCGCCACGACGGGCGACATCGGTTACGGCAAAGCGGCCGCCAACGCTCTCGGGGTGGACGAGTCCCGTGTCTTCAAGACTTTGCTGGTCGAAATCAATGACTCCGGATCGGGCTCGCATCGTCATGCCGTGGGCATCGTCCCGGTATCGGGTTCGTTGTCCTTGAAAGCCATGGCCATCGCCGTCGGAGCCAAGCGGGCCGACATGATGGCTCCCGCGGTCGCCGAACGATTGACCGGTTACGTGGTCGGCGGAATCAGCCCGTTCGGGCAGAAGAAATCATCGGTCACCGTGATCGACGTGTCCGCGACCGCGCACCCGACCATCTTCGTGTCCGGCGGAAAACGCGGACTCGACATCGAGATCGCGGGCGCCGATCTGATCTCGGTTCTCGACGCCATTTCGGCGCCGATCGTCGCGTGACGAGCGAACGCGGATTCAGCTGATCGGGCGGACGTTTTGGGCCTCGTCGCCCTTGCGTCCCTGACCGATTTCGAACTCGACCTGCTGACCTTCGTTCAAGGTGCGGAAACCCTTGGACTGGATTTGGGAGAAGTGCACGAACACATCGGGACCGTCTTCACGGGAGATGAATCCATAGCCCTTTTCGGCGTTGAAAAACTTCACGGTGCCGATCGCCACGGCGGTACTCATTTCTCTCTCGAGCCGGACTGTGTGCCCGACGAGCGAACTTTATGCCAAGAATTTCGCCGTGTACACACCGGAATTCCACCACGCCCGACGAGACGGTACGGTCGCACCATGCGTTCGATGCCCGAGCCGTCCTCACGTCTCTCGGACTACCCCTTCGAGCATCGAATCCGGGTGCGATTCTCCGAGACCGATGCGATGGGAATCGTCCACCACAGTCGCTACCTGCCGTATCTGGAGGAGGCTCGCGTGGCCTACCTGCGCCACCTCGGTCACCCGTACACCGAACTGCGTATTGACGGGGTCGACTACGCCGTTCTCGAAGCGCACGTCGAGTACCGAAAGCCCCTGCGTTTCGACGACATCGTGACGATCCATCTGGCGATGTCGGCGGCCAGTCGAGCGTCGTTCTCCATGGCCTACCTACTCACTGTCGAGGGAATGGTCCATGCCGCCGCTCGCACCATGCACGCCTGTGTCGACTCCAAGGGTCGTCCGGTTCGCTTGCCGACGTGGCTGCTCGACCTCGCCCCCTAGATCTGATCGACGGGTTACGCTCACGGCATGTCCCGCCCCGCACCCTCACCTATCAACGACAGCCCGACCGAATGGGTCCGTGATCACATCACTCGTTACGTCTCGAGCAATGGTGCCGACGGCCACGACTGGAACGGTGTGCCGTGCATGTTGCTCACCACGAAGGGCCGGCGATCGGGAAACTGGCAACGCAGCGCACTCATCTACGGCATCGACCCGGACACCAACGACGTGATCCTCATCGCCTCGAAGGGCGGTGCACCCGAGAATCCGCTGTGGTTCGAGAACCTCCTCGCCGAGCCTGAAGTGTGGATTCAGATCGGTGCGCGCACCGAATGGGCCACGGCGTCCATCGTGAGCCACGAGACGGATTCGAAACGTCGTGATGCGTTGTGGCGGATCATGTGTGCCATCTGGCCGAGTTACGATGAATACCAAACCAAGGCCGACCTCGCGTCACGAGTGATCCCGGTCGTCACCTTGCGTCGTTCTTGACGGGTCGCGAACCCGTTCTCGTCGGGTGCGAGCGATGATCGTTTCGTGGATCTTTCCGCGAACGAGGACATTCGTACCGATCTCGTTCGATTCGATGAATCGTGCCGGAGTATTGACGCTTTCGTCGAAACAAGACTCTTAGTCT
>RHCK01000420.1 GCA_010030605.1 Acidimicrobiia bacterium | reverse complement strand
TCGGTCGACGTGCACCATCCCGACGAACAACGCGTCGACGGGCAGTTCGTGGAGTTCACCGAAGCCGGCGGCGTGCGATTGCGACCGTGGAGCATTCGCTACTCCTCCCCCGAGGAACTGGACCGCATGGCCGAACGCGCCGGGTTGCGACGTCGGGATCGCTGGGAGGACATGGGGAAGGCCGAGTTCGTTGCGGATTCACCAACACATGTCTCCGTGTACACCCGATGACAAGGAATTCGTCACTCCCATTGCGTATCCTGAGAGCACCGTGAGTCAACTTCGTCTGAATCCCCTGACCGGCCGCTGGGTCACCATCGTCGCCGAACGGGCCATGCGCCCCACCGATTTCGCCACTCGTGTTCAAACCGTCGAGTCCGGCCCCACACGTCCGTGCCCCTTCTGCCCCGGCAACGAAGACGCATCGTTGCCCACTCTCGCCAGCGTCGGACCCGACACTCACTGGCGCATGCGTGTCATCCCCAATCTCTACCCCGCCTTCGATGGTGACGATTCGCTCGCGGTGCGCAACCTGGGTCCGGTGCACGTCATGGCCGAGGCCAGCGGCACCCACGAGGTGTTCGTGTTCACCCGCGACCACAAGGCCGGCATCGAGGTGTTCAGCGACGAGGCGTGCGCCGAGATGATGGTCACGCTCAAGCAACGTCTGCAGAGCCACGCCGAAACCGACAACATTCGCTACACGCAAGCCATCGTCAATCACGGTCGCGAGGCTGGTGCGTCGCTGTCGCATCCCCACGGTCAGTTGCTCGGGTTGCCGTTCGTGCCGGGCGAGATCCTCGATGAAGAACGCGCCTTCGTGCGTTTCGAAGGCGGATGCATTCTGTGCGCCACGGTCGAAGCCGAATTGGCGTCGAACGAGCGCGTGGTGTTGGCCACCGACGACGCCGTGGTGGTGTGCCCCTGGTGGAGCGGTGGTCCGTACGAGATGCTCATCATCCCGCGCAACCACGATCAGCACCTCACGGATTCATCCGACAGCCATGTGGCTGGTGTGGGCCGAGCCATTCGCGACGCCTTGGTGCACCTGAACGGGGTGTTCGCCGACGTGGCGTTCAATTTGGTGTTCCACACCGCTCCCCATCACCACAACGGGGCTTTCCACTGGCACGTTCATCTCTTCCCGAAGCTCACCACCGTGGCGGGTTTCGAACGCGGTACCGGCGTCATGATCAACATCATTCCGCCCGAACAAGCCGCCGAAGAGTTGCGCCGTGTGGGCGCTCACGCCTGATCTGGGGCACACTGGCGGTATGAGCCGCATCACCGTTTCCATCGATCTCGACGCCACGCCCGCTCGGGTGTGGGAAGTGGTCGAACCCATCGAACGACACGTGGACTGGATGGCCGATGCGGTGGCGATTCGTTTCGAAGGCGATCAGACGCGCG
>RHCK01000419.1 GCA_010030605.1 Acidimicrobiia bacterium | reverse complement strand
GATCGCAAGCCAGCGAGCGCCAGCGTCAATGCCATCTCGGCCACGGGTTCGGCGTACACACCCTTGCCGCACGTCCATTGCCGTTCATCGTCCAACAGGTGAGCGAAGTTCTCGATACCGGCCCACGGAAGTTGCACCCACTTCACGTGATAGGCCTCGCTCAAAAGTTGTGCCAAACCGGCCGCGTCTCGTGCCGCACCCCACACCAACGCGTCGGCCTCGGCCACCGGCACCACTTCTCCTCCGCCCGCGATCACGGCTTCGGCGAACCATGACGGAGCACTCGCCGGAGCAACGGCGATTCGAGGTGCGGAGGTACTTGGCATGACGGAGTCCAAATATAGGGCACTCGTTTATGCTCGGGTCATGTCCAGTTCCGTCGTCCCGCACGTCGTGCCGTACAGCACTCCACCCGCGGGCGCCCCGAACGTCGTGGTCATCGTGTTGGACGACGTGGGCTTCGGTCAATTGGGTTGTTTCGGATCGCCGATTCACACGCCCAACATCGATCGGCTCGCCGCGAACGGGCTGCGCTTCAATCGATTCCACGTCACGTCCATCTGTTCGTCCACGCGAGCCGCATTGCTCACGGGTCGCAATCACCATGCCGTTGGTGTCGGCGCCACCCAAGAGACTTCCTTCGCCCTACCCGGCTACAACGGTCGCATCCCCCGGAGCGCCGCCACGTTGGCCCGCATCCTGAAAGAAAACGGCTACAACACGATGGCCGTGGGTAAGTGGCACCTCACCCCGCAAGCCGAATACTCCGCCGCCGGACCTTTCGAGCGTTGGCCCCTCGGAATGGGTTTCGAGCGGTACTACGGCTTCCTCGGCGCCGAGACGAACCATTGGGCACCCGAATTGGTGCGCGACAACACGCCCATCCCGACGCCCGATACACCCGACTACCACCTCACCGAGGACCTGGCGCACCAGGCGATCGACATGATGCGATCGCAACACGCGGCCGCCCCCGACAAACCGTTTCTTCTGTGGTTCGCCACCGGTGCGGCGCACGCCCCGCATCACGTCACCCGCGAATGGTTCGAACCGTACGCCGGAAAGTTCGACGAGGGCTGGGAAGTCCTTCGTGAGCGCACCTTCCGCGAACAACTACGCAACGGTGTCATTCCTCCCGACACCACGTTGACTCCCCGCCCCTCCTGGGTGCCCGAGTGGTCGTCGTTGTCCGAGGGCGAGCGACGTCTCTTCGCTCGATACATGGAAGTCTTCGCCGGGTTCGTCACGCACACCGACGCACAGATCGGTCGCATTCTCGATCACATCGAAGCCTCGGGACAGGCCGACAACACCATCGTGATGTTGATGAGTGACAACGGAACCAGCAGTGAAGGTGGACCCACCGGAACGCTGAACGAAGCCGCGTCATGGCTCGGAGATCACGCCACGG
>RHCK01000418.1 GCA_010030605.1 Acidimicrobiia bacterium | reverse complement strand
CGGTCATCGCCGTGCACCTGAAGGGGCACTTCGCTCCTACGCGTCACGCCGCGGTCTATTGGCGCGAGCAGGCCAAGGCCGGTGTCACCAAGCCGCGCAACATCGTGCACACGAGCAGCACCAGCGGATTGTTCTCCAACCCGGGTCAGGGCAACTACGGTGCGGCCAAGTCCGGAATCGCCACGTTCAGCCAGATCTGCGCGAAGGAACTCGCGCGCTACAACGTGAAGAGCAACGCCATCGCTCCGGCAGCGCGCACGCGACTCACTCTTGCCACCCCGGGACTCGAGGAAGTGCTGGCACCCAAGGCCGGCGAGTTCGACAAGTGGGATCCGGCCAACGTCAGCCCGTTGGTGGCGTACTTGTCGTCGGAGAAGTGCGAGTTCACCGGCGAGACCTTCTTCGTTCAGGGCGGTCAGGTCACGCGCGTTCAGTCGTGGACCAACGCCGAGACCATCGATCAGGACGATCGTTGGTCGGTGTCGGCGCTCGCCTCGGCGATGTCGTCGTTGAAGCCCAAGTCCTGATCCGTGGGCGCCGACGCCCGCGATTCCAACCCGCGCACGCTCAACGTCGACTCGGTCGGAGTCGACGAACTCGGCGTGGTGCCGTGGCCCATCCTGCTTCGTCGTTGGCTGGGTCGGCGCGTGCCCATCGAACGTCATTGGGCCGTTCTGGTGGTGGTGCTGTCGGCGCTGTTCACCGTGGGTTTCACCATCACCATCCTGGCGGTGTCGCTCGGAACCATCGCCGATAATTTCGATTCGAGTGTCTCGATCGTCTCGTGGAGCATCACGGGGCCGATGCTGGCTTTCGGCGTGGTGGGGCCGGCGTACGGCAAGGCCGGTGACCTGTGGGGCCACAAGCGAGTGTTCGTGTACGGCTTGTTGGGTGCGGGCATCTTCGCGGCATTGACGGCCGTGGCGTGGAACGCGCCGAGCATGATCGCTTTCCGAATCTTGTCGGCGTCGGCTGGCGCGGCCACCGGGCCGTCGACGATGGCGTACATCAATCGACTGTTTCCCGCCGATCAACGCGTGCGACCTCTCAGTTATTGGAGTTTCGTGAACGCTGGTGCGCCGGTGCTCGGCGTGATCGCCGGAGCGCCCCTCGTCGAGGCGTTCGGTTGGCGCATCATCTTCGCCGTTCAAGCACCCCTGTGCATTCTGGGCGTGATCATCGCGGTGTGGTTGCTCCCCGACACCGAACGATCGACGGACGTTCACTTCGACGTGGCGGGCTCGGTGACGCTCGGCCTCGGTGCGTCCATGTTGTTGGCTGGCGTGAACCAAGGGCCGAAGTGGGGATGGGACAGCCCACTGACGATCGGTTTGTTGTTCGCGGCATTGGTGTCGTTGGTGCTCTTCATCCGCGTCGAACAACGGGTGCGTGATCCGTTGTTGCCACTGCG
>RHCK01000417.1 GCA_010030605.1 Acidimicrobiia bacterium | reverse complement strand
GTTTCCTTGTTCAAATCGGCACTCGCCATCTTCCCGATGGAGCCTTCCGGCCCTGGCACTCCCATCTTGCGGCTCTGGCCTGCTCGGATGTTCGTCAGGCGCAACACTTCCGCACGGATCCACAACTTCATGAGTTCGTCTTTTCGTGAATCGTCTTGTTGACTCGGGTCAAGTTGCTTCCACAACTTCACGGCCTCACGAATTGGACCTGAACCCTGCTGCGGTATCGCTCCACCAATCGCCACACGCTCATTCATGAGCGTCGTCAAGCTCACTCGCCAACCATCGCCTGGTCCACCGAGCGTCTCGGCCACCGGAACTCGGACATCGGTGAAATAGACCTCGTTGAATTCCGCTTCACCCGTCATCTGCCGCAATGGACGCACCTCGACACCGGGCGCCTGCATGTCGACAACCACCGCGGTCAATCCCGCGTGTTTGACCGCTTCGGTGTCGGTCCTCACCACGAGCAGTCCATAACGTGAGAGATGCGCAAGGGTCGTCCAGACCTTCTGACCGTTTACGACCCATTCGTCGCCGTCGCGAACGGCACGAGCAGAAAGCCCGGCGAAGTCGGATCCCGATTTGGTGGATTCGACCCGAGCAAATCATCGATCCGCTCTTCGAGTTCGGTCACTTCAGTGTCTGCCATGTCCTACCTCCGCGTGCAATGCCAAACCGTAGTCGGTGTTCAGTTCATCGGCCCCATGAGACGGGCAAATTCACGGTCGAATTCGGGCCCGACGTCGGGGAAGACCGATCGGAGCCGCATGACCCAGCGCACATTGGCCAGTTCACCAGTTCGTCGGTATCGACTGAGCAGGTTGTTCAGGATTCTCCACAGCACGGCTCGGGTTGGCAACGGATCGAGGAAGGACTCAGAGAAGTTGCTGAGGCCTGTCATCGTCTCGTAGAGCCCACGCGCTCCGCCGGCCGACATTGGATGGGCACTGTGAAATGGATCCACATACGTCGGCTGAGTCGCGCCGTCAGACACGAGCACATGACCCGGCATCCCGATGATTGAAGCTGGAATGGACTTCCGCCGACACACCTCATGGACGACGACCGCGAGCAGAATCGGCAGGCCTCTCCGCCTTTCGATTACGAGATGGAGCATCGAATTGATCGGGTCGTCGTAGTTCTGGCGGTCCCCGTCGAATCCGAGTTCATCCCGCAAGCTACGCACGACTCCGATCAGATCGGTACCGCCAACCGTCATCGACAGGCTGTCGAATTGGTCTTCGAGGATTTCTCTCGCCCGACTGTGGCCTGCTGCCTCGCAGATCATTCCGCAGCCAGCGACGAGACTCGGTGAGTCGCTGTCGTGCAATAGGGCGCGAAACTCGTCTTCCAGACTCACCCTTTCACCTCCAATTCGGCCTCAGACTACCGTTGGGTCATGTTTCCA
>RHCK01000416.1 GCA_010030605.1 Acidimicrobiia bacterium | reverse complement strand
ATCAGCAAACCAGCCGGTTGCAAACCGAACCGTTTGGCCGTGGGAAGATCCATGACGCCGATCACGCCACGAATGCTCGTCGACTCGGACTGTGACCCGGTCGGCGACACTCCGTAGAACATACGGAGCGCGATGTTCTTCTGACCTTGCCGTGGCAGATAGGACGGGTCGGTGTCGACCAATTCGAAACTGTCACGGGGGTAGGTGTACCCCAGGTACGCCGGGTTCACTGCGACGCGCCACGTGTCGTTGCCCGCCAAGAACTTCTGCGCTTCGGCATCGGCGGCGAACCAGGAGGTGAGAATCCTCGTGCTCGCCGTCCGTTCGGCACGCACCAGAATTCTGTTGATCCCGTTGCTCGGGAAGCGAACCGTCGGATTCAGATTCAACAGTTCGCGATCGCGCACGAACGTTTCGATGTTCGTGTTCGTCACCAGTCGAGCCACCAATCGCGGCGAGAGCACCAAGTTATTCACCCGTTGACCGGAGTACGGATCGGTGAGGTTGTAGGCCACCACCACCGCACTGGCCGCCACGGGCGCGTAGGAAAAATCGCGATGCTCCGGATGGGCTTCGAGTTCTTCCGTGGTCGCCGGAAGCGCGGTCACACCAAGGTCGACCAATCCCGCCAGGAAATTCTCCCGTCCGGTGTTGCTCGACGTTTCCGTGTAGTCCAACACCACCGCGTCCTGGCCCTGGCAGATGCGCGCCGCCCACGCATAGAACAATCCGGCCGACGTCGCTGATCCGTCGACTCGAACGTCGAAGTCGGTGATGTTCGGGCAGTCGGCTTGCGACGGAGCGAACGTGATCGGAAGCACGACGCGGGCGGCGGGCAATGATCCGGGCGGAATCGGTTGTGCGTCGTTCTCGTACACCAGAATTGAGCATGGGTTGGTCGCCGAGCACGCCAGCTGGGGCAGATTGCTCGCCGGCCGCACCTCGAATTGGGCCGAACCGGTGCCATCGGCAGCCGTGGAATCGAGAAGCCGATTTCCGTTCGCAAGAGCCGGGAAAGGATCCGCGGTATAACAGTCATCGAGGCTCGTCGGGTTCGCCTCACACTGCAGCACGATCACGGTGTACACGTTGGCTTGCGTCGTCGGTCGAAAGCCCGACCATGACACCGTGACGACCTCGTTGGTCAGATCCACTCCCGGATCGACCGTTGCCGTGCGTCCACCCGTGCCGTTCGCCGTGGTCACCGCGCGGGCGGGCGGTTCGGCATGAACGGCCGAGCCGTTTCCGGCGGTTGCCAAAGTGGCCACGGAGAACGCGGCCAGGGCGATGGCGGCCGCACGACGAAGTCGATTGGCGATGCGTGGGGAGGAGGTGGATGACTCGGGCACGACGATTTGGTCCTGTCGGCCGAAAAAGACGATCGATTTCGCCGACGATCGGAAACTAGGACC
>RHCK01000415.1 GCA_010030605.1 Acidimicrobiia bacterium | reverse complement strand
GACACCCTCATGTCCAACGCGCGAAAGGCTTTCGATGCCGGGGATTATCGCTGGGTCGCACAGGTGATGAGGCACGCGGTGTTTTCCGAACCGAACAACACCGCGGCCCGCGAACTGCAGGCCAGCGCGTTCGAACAATTGGCATACCAAGCCGAGTCGGGTCCGTGGCGTGACATCTATCTGACCGGAGCGAAGGAATTGCGCGAGGGCACTCCCCCGCTCGATTATCCGGTACGTCCGAGTGCCGCATCCATCGGCGGCATGACTCCCATTCAAGTGTTCGACTATCTCGCGGTGCGCTTGGATGGTTCGACTGCCATCAACTTCGGTCATCACCAACTGGCGTGGCATCTCACAGACACCGGTGAGGTCATCGAACTGGAAATCTCGAATGGAACCCTGCACTCACGAATTCCGAGCTTGCGACGCACAGGGGGTCTATCGGCGACCGTCCATTGCTCTCGATCCGACCTGAATCGACTCGTCGTCGCCGATGTTTCGTTCGCTGATTCGGTCGAGAATGGCTCGGTTCGAATCGACGGCTCGACCGAATTGGTGATGAGCCTCTGGAACGCGTTCACCACCTTCAAGATGTTCTTCCCGATCATCGAACCCTGAACGCCTCGGAAGAATTCGTTGGGTTCGCCGAGAACTAGGGTTCGCTCATGACCCGCCGACGTTTGACCGTCGATGATTTGGCTCGGCTCAAGGGCCGGCGCCAACTCACGATGTTGCGCATTTTCACCATCGAAGAAGCAGCTGCCGCCGAGGAAGCCGGAATCGACCTCGCCTCGGCTCCGCCCGAACTGGTGACGCATCCGCGATACCGAGAAGTTGCGCCGTCGCTCTTCACCCTCACCGGTCGGTCGCACATCGAAGCGGGATCGGCCGATGATCACCTTCGATGGGCCGGCGAGATGTTGCAAGCCGGCGCCGACTGCATCTATTGCTCGGGCAGCATGGACCGCGTCGAACATCTGGCCAAGGAGTACATCCCCGTCGTCGGACACGTGGGCCTGGTCCCCTCGCGTGTCACATGGACCGGTGGATTCCGAGCGGTGGGCAGAACCGCCGACGAGGCACTGCGCGTGTATCGCGAGTGCATCGACCTGGAGAACGCCGGCGCCATCGCCGCCGAGATCGAGGTGGTGCCACCGGAAGTGGCCAGCGAAGTCAGTAAAAGACTGAAGAGATTGTCGTTGTGGTCGATGGGTTCGGGCGCCGGTTGCGATGCCCAGTACTTGTTCGCCATGGACATCCTTGGTGACACCTCAAATCAGTCGATGTCAGGAATTGCCCACGTGCCCCGTCATTCCAAGGTGTACCGAGATTTCGCGGCCGAGCACGCGCGTTTGCAACGCGAACGCGTGGCCGCCTTCACCGAGTACCGCCTCGACGTGGAGTCCGGGGCGTTCCCCGCCGAGGAACA
>RHCK01000414.1 GCA_010030605.1 Acidimicrobiia bacterium | reverse complement strand
CGCCGACGGACGCGGCCAACACCTTCTCCGGCATGATGTCGATGTTCGATGTGTCGCTGTCGTCGGGCGGCAACGTCACCATTTCGTTCTCCGGTGACGACAAGGCCACGGTCCGCTCGATCTACACCATGACCATGCGAATCCCCGGCGATCAGCCCACCTACATGCAGGCGAGCGGTTGGTACAACGACACCATCGTGCGCACCGCCGACGGCTGGCGAATCCAGAATCGCTTCGAACAGCTCGCGTACGTGAAGCCCGCCTGATCATGCCGCTGCCGTCCAAACGCAATCCCGAACAGTTGGCCCGCACGTTGGAAGCGTGGTTCGGTGCCCAATTCGGTCATTCGTGCACCGTGTCCGACGTCGGAATTCCCGAAGGCACCGGCATGAGCAGCGAAACGTTGCTGTTCACCATTCACCATGACGGCAAGAGTGAACCCGTCGTCACACGACTGAGCCCCGATATGAACGACTGGCCGGTCTTCCCCGTGTACGACCTGGCCGCACAAGCCGGAGCCATGCGCTTGGTCGGAGCCCGCAGTGACGTTCCCGTGCCGCACGTGCGATTCCTGGAAACCGACGACTCCATTCTTGGTTCACCGTTCATCGTGATGGATCGAGTGTCGGGACGCGCCCTTCCCGACATGCCCCCGTACGTTTTCGGGGGCAGCTACATGGACGAGTTCAGCGTGGACCAGCAACGCGAGTTGGGTCGACAGGTGGCTCGACTGCAGGCCCGCATTCATGCGATCGATCTCGATGCGGCGGCATCGAGTGGTGCCGATCTGACGTTCCTTCCCGATCGTTCGGGTGACGCGATCGACCGATTGCTCGGCGAACAGCGCGCCTATTACGACTGGGCTCGAGGCGACCTGCGGTTGCCCATCATCGAACGAGCGTTGCAATGGTTGGCCGACCACAAACCCGCCAACCCCGGGCCGACGGTCATCAATTGGGGCGATGCTCGACCGGGCAACGTGCTCTTCGACGGTCTCACACCCACTGCTGTGCTCGATTGGGAGATGGTGAACCTCGGTCCGGCCGCCGTCGACGTGGGCTGGTTGATCTTCATGCACACGTTCTTCCAGTCACTGGCCGACGTGTTCCAGATGCCGGGCTTCCCGGAGTTCTGTCGTCGTGACGACATCGTCGACGCGTACGTGGAAGCGGGCGGCGCGGCACCGACCGACTTGGATTGGTACGTGGTCTACGCCAGCCTGCGCTTTGCCGCCATCGCCATTCGCACATCGTTGCGCGAGGTCAGCTACGGCAATCGCGAGATGCCCGACGATCCCGAGGACCTCATCATGCACAAGGCCCTTCTGTACGCGCAGATCGCCTAGTTCTTCAGAAGCTCCGGGCGCATGGTGGCGATCTGACGACGAATGCCGTCGCGCCAATCGACCGACGAGTGGAATCCGACGTCGTGCAACTTCT
>RHCK01000413.1 GCA_010030605.1 Acidimicrobiia bacterium | reverse complement strand
TGATCGATTGCGGTCGAGCAGCGATCATGCGCTTGCTCGGCGCCGGAGTACTACCGGGCATGGTGAGCACCATTCTGATCACGCATCTGCATAGTGATCACATCACCGATCTCAACGACCTGGTGACAACGCGGTGGGTGATGATGCCCGTGAACATCCCGCTCAAGGTCGTCGGACCAACGGGCACACGACAAGTCGTGGACGCCATGTTGAACATGCTCACCCTCGATCAGGGGTACCGCCACGCACATCACGAGGACCTGCGGGCGAACGGGCCACTGACGGTCGATGTGGTCGAAGTTGGGGCCGGCGAAAGCTTTTCCATCGGCGAGGTGACGGTCTCCACTCATGCGACCGACCACCGACCGGTCGACCCCAGCATCGGCTATCGCATCGAACACGACGGCAAGGTTGCCGCACTCGCCGGCGACACGATCCCCTGTCCGGGGTTGGACGATCTCTGCCAAAACGCCGACGTGTACGTGCAAACCGTCATTCGCGACGATCAGGTGAAGCAATTGGCCTCGTTGTTGCCGAACAGCCAACGCTTTCTCGACATCCTCGATTACCACAGCACGGTCAGTCAGGCCGGACAGACGGCGGCTCGCAACAACGTGAAGACGTTGATGCTCACGCACTGTGTGCCCGCGGTGCAGCCGGGTCAAGAAGACGACTGGATCGGCGCCGCGCGAGAACATTTCTCCGGGAACATCGTTCTCGGCCCCGATCTCACCTTCGCCGAGGTCTGATTCGACGCCGACACCACCAAGGTCGCGGTTCACCTGGAACCGAAAACCCAATGTTGGCTGACGATGTCAGCGGAAACACCGCATTGTTTGCCGCGTGTTCAACCACGCGAACTACCGTTGCGTCGTGGCTTCCATTCGACTGATCGGTGTGTCCAAACACTTCGGAGACGTCAAGGCGGTGAACGAGGTCTCGCTTGATGTCCCCGACCGCGAGTTCATGATCCTGCTCGGACCGTCGGGGTGCGGGAAGTCCACGCTTCTGCGCACGATCGCCGGTCTCGAGGATCCCACCGCGGGAGAGGTGTTCATCGGTGATCGTCTGGTGAACGACGTGCTTCCGAAAGATCGTGACGTGGCCATGGTCTTCCAGAGTTACGCCCTCTATCCGCACAAGTCGGTGCGCGCGAACATCGAGTTCCCTTTGAAGGTGCGCGGTGTCGACAAGACCGAGCGCGCGGCGGCCGCCGAAGCCGCGGCCGCAACCCTCGGTTTGACCCCCTATCTCGACCGCAAGCCGGGGGCTCTCTCCGGCGGACAACGTCAACGGGTGGCGTTGGCCCGCGCCATTGTGCGTCGACCCGCGGTGTTCTGCATGGACGAACCTCTCTCCAACTTGGACGCCAAGTTGAGGGCCGAAACCCGCGCCGAGATCGTGGCGTTGCATGCGCGACTCGAGGCCACCTTCGTGTA
>RHCK01000412.1 GCA_010030605.1 Acidimicrobiia bacterium | reverse complement strand
TCTCGACGACATGGGATTTTCCCATTTGGGATGCTTCGGCTCGACGCTGTCGACCCCGAACATCGATCGCATGGCGGCCGAAGGTGTCCGTTTCACGAACTTTCATGTGACCCCGCTTTGCTCGCCGACCAGAGCAGCATTGTTGACCGGGCGCAATCATCACGCCGTCGGAATGCGTCATGTGTCGAACTTCAACAGTGGTTTTCCGCACATGCGGGGCCATATCGCGAACGAAGCCACCACCGTGGCCGAAATCCTGCGCGATGCGGGCTACGCCACGTTTGCCCTCGGCAAGTGGCATCTCTGTCCGATGGCGGACGCTTCGGCGGCGGGACCGTTCGATCAATGGCCGTTGCAGAGAGGTTTCGATCGTTTCTACGGGTTCCTCGATGGAGAGACGGACCAGTTTCATCCCGAGTTGGTGTACGACAACCATTGGATCGAACCGCCGGCCGGCCCCGAAGAGGGTTACCACCTTTCCGAGGACCTCATCGACAAGGGAATCGAGTTTTTGCACGACTCGATCAGCCTCCGACCTGATCGACCCTTCTTCATGTACTTGGCCTTTGGTGCCACTCACGCACCTCACCAAGCTCCCGAAAAATACCTTCAGAAATATCGCGGCGCGTTCGACGAGGGTTGGGACGTCTTCCGGGAACGGTGGTTCGCGCGACAGAAGGAACTTGGTGTGATTCCGCCCGACACCAACCTTGCGCCACGGAACCCCGGAGTCGAAGCGTGGAACGACCTGTCGGAGAACCAGCAGCGACTGGCGTGTCGCCTTCAGGAGGCCTACGCGGCGTTCCTGGAACACACCGACGATCAGATCGGTCGACTCATGGTCGAGCTCCAGCGTTTGGGGGTCGACGACAACACGGTGGTGTTTCTGATGTCGGACAACGGGGCTTCACAGGAAGGCGGGCCCTTCGGCGTCCTTCACGAGATGAAGTTCTTCAACATGATCATCGAGACGCCGGACGAAGCGATCGCTCGCATCGACGAGATCGGTGGCCCGCACTCGCACAGCAATTACCCATGGGGTTGGTCACAGGCCGGGAACACGCCGTTCAAGTGGTACAAGCAGAACACGCACGAAGGAGGAATTCACGTGCCGTGCATCGTTCGATGGCCCGCGGGCGTGAAAGGCGGCGGAGAGTTGCGCGATCAGTTCCACCATGTGAACGACGTCGTCCCGACCATCCTCGAGATCACGGGCGTCCCGGCTCCCGAGCGTTTTCGAGGGATGGATGTGATGCCGATCAGCGGAGTGTCGATGAAGTACGCGTTGGACGACGCATCCTCTCCGACTCGCAAGAAGATCCAGTACTACGAGATGGGCGGACATCGAGGAATTCATGTCGATGGTTGGAAGGCCGTGACCAGACACGAGCCCGGCAAGACGTTCGATGACGACGTGTGGGAGCTGTACCACGTCGATGT
>RHCK01000411.1 GCA_010030605.1 Acidimicrobiia bacterium | reverse complement strand
ACTCACGTTGGATCCCTTGGCCGCGAGTTCCATGAACAGTCCCTCGCTGATGGCGACCACCGCGTGCTTGGTGGCGTTGTACGGACCGAAGCCGGGCATGGCGACCAGTCCGGCCATGGACGCCGTGTTCACGATGTGACCCTCGTTCTGGTCGAGCATGATCGGCAAGAACGATCGGATTCCGTGCACCACTCCGTAGAGATTGATGTTGATCACCCAATCCCACACGCTCATCGGACCGGTCCATTGATCGCCCACGCCGGCGACTCCGGCGTTGTTGCACAACACATGGGCCGCGCCGTACTTCTCGAGGGTGCGCCGTGCCAACTCCTCGAGACTCTCGGCCAGGCTGACGTCGACCACCACCGGCAGAACGTCGGCGCCGTTCTCGGACAACTCCGCGTGAGCATTGCGCAACTTCACTTCGTCGACATCGGCCAACACAACTTTCATGCCCGCGGCCACGAATCGATCGGTCATCGCCCGTCCGATGCCGCTGGCGGCCCCCGTGATGACCGCTATTTTCCCCTGGAGTTCTCTCATCCCCTCATTCTTGCCCCCGTTCTGGGTACGTGAAGTGACCGAAACCGGTCACTTCACGTACCCAGAAGGTGAAGAGGTGCGGGAGTGGGGCGTAGCGTGATCGCCGATGGCGTACCAATACCTCTGGACACCACTGCAACTCGGTCCCGTGACCGCTCGCAATCGCATCGTCTTCAGCGCGCACCTCACCAACTACGCCCGCGATGGCAAACCCACGGAACAGCACGCCGCGTACTACGCCGCCCGAGCCGCTGGCGGAGCCGGTCTCATCATCACCGAAGAACACAGCACGCATCCCACCGATTGGCCGTACGAGAAGTTGATCCACGGGTTCCATCGCGACGTCATCCCCGGATACAAACGCATCACCGACGCCGTCCATCGCCATCGCGTGCCGATCTTCGCTCAGATCAATCACAACGGCGGTCAGGCCAGCAGCATGTTCAGCCGTCTGCCGGTGTGGGCTCCGTCGGCCGTGGCCGATCCGCTCTTCCGTGAGGTTCCCAAAGCCGTCACTCACGCCGAGATCGACGAGATCATCGCGGGCTACGCGTTGGTGGCCGAACATTGTGCCGAAGGTGGATTCGACGGCATCGAACTGCAGTGCAGCCACTCGTCGATCGTGCGTGGCTTTCTCTCCCCCGCCACCAACCGTCGCACCGACGAGTACGGAGGAACGCTCGAGAACCGCGCGCGCATCCTGGTGGAGATCGTGGCCGCCGTCCGCAAGGTGATCGGCAATCGGCTCGCGCTCGGCGTGCGTCTGTGCGGAGACGAGTTCATCGACGGTGGCACCACCATCGACGAAGCAGTCGAGGTGGCGCGCATCGTGGAAGCCACCGGCAATGTGGACTACATCAACACCTCCATCGGTGTCGCCACCGCCAGCTTGTTCAT
>RHCK01000042.1 GCA_010030605.1 Acidimicrobiia bacterium | reverse complement strand
CTACGTGTATGGCGAGAAGGTGTATTTGTGGCTGAGCCTCATCGCCAAGAGCGCGTTGGCGTGGCAGCTCTACGGGAACACCCTCTCGGCCTGAGTCGTGTTGCCGAAAGGCGATGGTTCGGGACGTGGGTCGCTCTCGTTGATCGTTTCATCCTGATCGCTGTCCGCGCGACGCATCACGAAGAGACCAGCAGTGCCGAGTGAAGCAGCGAACGTCGCCACCACCATCAAGGTGATGGCTCCCACGTTCGTCTCGAATGCCAGCGTCGTCACGATTCCCGCGAGAAAGGCGATGTTGTACGACAGGTCGTAAGCGGCGAATGTTCGTCCACCGGCCCCGCGACGGGCATTCGACTGAATGGTGGCGTCGGTGCACAGACGAAGGTTCTGGAAAAAGAAGGCGACGAGCAGAACGTTCGTGAGGTAAGAGAAGCGATCGTCGAGGGCACATGACAGTCCGGTCGACGTTGCCGTGGCAGCGAAGGTGAGTACCGTCAACGGCTTGCGGTGGAGATGCTCGTTCACCCACTCGGCGCTCAGCGTTCCTAGGAACGATCCCAGACCATTGCAAGCCACGACCGACCCGAAGGCGATGGTTGTTCCCGTGGCGAGAGAGTCCACCCGAAGTGCGGTGGCGGCAAGTAGGCCACCGAAGATCAATCGATGCGAACTGGTGGCCACGATGGAGTACCGAGTCTTGGCATGACGGAACTGTGTCACGACCTCGGCCCACGTGACCTCCACGTGCTCGGCACCTCCGCCGAGGGGAGTTCGAATTCGACACCACATCAGCACGGCCACCGAATGCCCGACGATCACCAGAATCATCGCGGTTGAACCGAGGTAGCGCGAGGCAAGGATCGCCATCGATGCGCCGACGACTCCGGACACCGAACTCAACATCAAGCTCAACGAGTTGGCGGCAACAAGTTCATGGTCGCGGACCACATGGCGCACACTGGCGATACGAGCGTTGTACAACACGCGATTCGTACATAGTCCGAGCGCCCACAGCACTGCCGCGGTGCCGGACCAATCGGCGATCAACACAAAGATGAGAGTCGCAGACAGAGCGACCCGGAGGAACTGGCCGCTTACGAGAATCGTTCTTCGCGAGAAATGATCGGCGAGCCATCCGGCAACGGGACCGGCGATCAACAGTGGAATGGCGGCCGCCACCACCATGTGCATCAGCCTGGTGTTGGTTGGACCTTCGGAGCGAGCCAGCAGAAGCTGAGTCGTGAGGATCACCGAGAGAGCCGCGTCGGAGATTTGTCCCAGAACTTGACCACCGATGAGGCGACGAACTTCCACGTACTTGAGCAGTGCGAGGCGCGAAACGTGTACCGACTTGTCGTGGCGCAGAAGCGATTTCTCGGCTCGACTCATGGTCACGTTGTGAAAACTATTGACTCGGTTCATTTGGTCGTAGTTGTGCCGGTTAACGATGTGCGTACGTTTGGAGAACAATCGATTTCGACAAAGGTTTCGGCGATTCGATTCGTTCACCAACTTGTCGATCGACGGTTGTTTTTTGGCATTCCTGGCGAAACCTGCGGTTGTTACCTTCCGTCCGTGTCGTACGAGGTGAACTCCGTGCCGGTCGCTTCACCCATCATTCCCCGCCACTTCTTCTTTTTGTGGACGGGATCATCCTTTCCCCGCATGAATCTCGTGGCTTTGGCGCGGCTACGTCGACTGGAACCAACCGCTCGAATTTCCGTGTGCTTCATCGACTGCACACCGACGGCGTCGGCACTCGACGACATCTCGTCGATCACGTCCATCGAGGTCAGAGTGGACCGTTCGGCCGACATCCTCGCCGCGTTGCCCGAATCTATGGCGCACGTGTCCGAGGTTTTCGAACGCCTCTCACCCCGGGCTCTGTCTGCCCGGAGCAATTTGGTTCGCTATGCGATCCTCTATCTTCAGGGCGGCATCTACTTGGACTTCGATGTTCTCGCCATGCGACCGATCGACGATGACCAACTGGCGACGTGCTTCATCGGTGAAGAACTGGTCTGGAGCGGTGATCAAGAACGGGTCAAAGGAGCGTGGTGGGTGTGTTTGCGTCCGCGGAACATCGGGTGGGCCGTGGCGTGGTTCGTCCGCTGGATCGACGGCCTTCTTTTCTTCGGACGATTTCGAACGGCGCGTTTGCTCGACGGGTTGAATTGTCTCTGGAGTCATCGGCAAGTCAACAACGCCATCATCGGAGCCAGGGCCGGATCACCATTCATCGAGCGGGTCCTGTTGGACAGCGTTTCTGCCGACCCCGCGGTGCGTTACGCAACCGGCCCGACGTTGGTGGATCGTGTGGCCCGTCGCAATCCCGGATTGGTCTCGATCCTGCCGCCAGAACACTTCTATTTCGTCGCACCGGGAGAGAGTCACCGACTCTTTCGCGATCACACCCTCGACCTTCCGGACGAGGCCCTCTACGTCCACTTCGCGGCTTCCAACCACAAGAAACTTCTGCGTTCATTCGAATCGACGGGTCGGTGGTGGGGAGATCGTGGCTCGATCATCGGCGATGTCGTCCAATCGGTCGGAATGGCTACGACGAATCCGAATCGACCGGAATCCTCGATCGACTGGGCATCACTTCAGTCGCCCATCGACGAGCGGGGAATCCTTCTGTGAGCGAGTCGCTGGTCAGCTGCTTGATGGTGACCGGAGGAAGGCCCGAATTGGTTCGGCGCGCCGTGTGGTGCTTTCTTTCTCAATCGTATCCGAACAGGGAATTGGTGATTCTTTCCGACAGCGCATGCGATGAGTTCGAGTTGCGTCCCCTCGAAGTGATGGATTCTCGCATTCGTGTGCATATGACTTCACACGATCCGAATCGCCGGCTGGGTGATCTACGCAACATGACCATCGACCTGGCTCGCGGGGAGTGGCTGACGCAGTGGGACGACGATGATTGGTACGGACCCGACCGAATCGCGGTGCAGTTGAAAGCTGCGATGGACGAGGACAAGGGTGCGAGCGCCCTGAAGTTCACGTTGATGCACTTGTGCACCGCCGACGGGCGAACGATGTCATTTCGTGGAGACACCGGAATCGCCACTCCGGGGACCATTCTTCATCGTCGTACCCACGTGCGTTACCCCAACCTCGGCAAGAACGAGGACGGAGAGTTCCTGCGTGCGGTGAGGGACGAACTGGGATTGGCGGTCCTCGGTGAGGAGCATTCATCTTCCTTCGTGAGGGTGTTTCACGGTTCGAACACGTGGGACGAACGGCACTTCCTGCGACGACTTCGACGGACGCCGAAGCTTTGGATCCAGTATCAGATGGCCGTCAACTTCCGGCGCGACGTGAGGGAACATCCTCGATTCCGTTTGCGACCCGATGAAGAAGCGACGTTGCGGGAGCTCGACCGGTATCGCTGGACGGTAACCACACCGCCGATGGTGGAAGAGGCGAGAGCTCGATGACGGCCGTTCTGGGGTCGGACTCGGCGGTGACCGAGGCCCCATTGATGAGTCGAGTTCGGGCGTTGGCCATGGGGCAGACCTTGGTCAAGGTTTGCTACATCGCCATCGCCTTCGTGTTGGTTCGCTCGCTCACGTCCGGGGTGTGGAACGAAGTAGCACTCGGGCTGAGCATTTATATGGTCGCCACGGTCGCCACCACGTTGAGTCTCGAACAGAGCATCGTGTACCAGGTTCCTCTGCAGACCAGGATTGCGGCTCTAGGATTCGCGCGCCGCACGCTTGTGACTCTCTCGGGACTTGGTGTGGTCAGTTCGCTCGTGTTGTGTTTGATCGAGTGGCGATTCGCGGTCGTCGGCTTTCCAACGATGGTCGCTGTTGCCCTGACGGTGCTGGTCGACGCACCTCTCGCGATGGTCTCACCGTGGCTGATCGTCAATCAGCGCGAAAGGGCGGCCGGATGGTGGATGGGATCGTCCGCCCTTCTCATGTTCTGCGGGGTGGTGTGTGCGTCGTTGCCCTCTGGAGCAACGACACGAACGATTTTCTTCGGGATGGCGATCGCCGCCTTCGTTCGCCTTCCCGTTGCGCTTCGTTTGCTGTGGCCCGTCATCGCTCACTCATCTTCGGAGCGGGCAACGATCACCTTGCGTCTCCAACTGGGATTTTGTGTGCCATTGGCACTGGCATTGACGGGCGGAGTTCTCACGCGGGCCATCGACAAGTGGATGGTGGCGGTTTTCGACCCGACCGCGCTTGGTTCCTACGTCATCGCGGCACAAGAAATCCCGTTGCTGTCGGTGTTGCCGTACGCGGGTGCCACGGCGATCGCCGCCTCGCTGTCGAGAAAGTTGGCTCACGGGCGGGTGGAGGATGCCTTCGACGAATGGTCGCAACAGGTGATTGCCATGATCGATGTGGTTGTACCGATCACGCTCGCACTGGTGGTGATCGGACCCGAATTGTTGCGGGTGATGTCCGGTAAGAGCTCGTCGACAGCGGCTGTGGCGTTCCAGTTGTTCACCCTGATCGGCCTGCATCGAGTCACCGAGTACGGCGCGGTGTTGAGGGCCGCGGGAAGGTCGGCCGACGTGATCAAGGCGAGCCTGGTGCTCCTCGTGCTCAACGGCGTGTTGGCGGGTACGGGTGGTGCGATCGCGGGCATGGTCGGTGTCACCATCGGCTCGTTGTGCGCCTTCGTCGTGGCGTGGATCTTCGCCCTTCACCTGTTGGGGCGAGTCCTGTCGAAGAGCATTGGTGAAGTTTTCCCATGGCTGATTTGGATGCGTGCGATCGCCACGTATTCGCCACCGATGGTTGCCGTCTATGCGTTCACCGCGTCGATCGGTGACTGGACCACTCGTCTGGGCATCAAGTGCCTGCTGTTGGTCGTGGTGGTGGTGGGACTTCGCACCCTCGAACGAGGTTCGATCGAAAGTGCACCTACTCCGATGGGAAGGAACGAATCATGAGTGATGTCGTCGTCCGAAGCGAAGTGACTCGGATATCGATGCGCGAAACGACGGACGACGGGACCGTCGGGAATTTGCGAATTTTGGTGGTCACGGAAACCTTCCTGCCTCAAGTCAACGGAGTCGTGAACTCGGTACTTCGAATTCTCGAGCACATGGCCGCGCGGGGCCATGATCTGATGGTTGTTGCCCCGGGGCCCGGTCCCGAATCCGTGTCGGGGGTGAACGTGGTTCGCACGCGTTCGGTGGGTCTGCCCATGTATCGCGAGTTGCGGATCGGCGTGTCGAGAAAGGAACTGGCTCGCGCGATCGAGTCGTTCGGGCCCGACGTCATTCACGTGGCGGCTCCGACGATCCTCGGAAACATCGCCCTCAAGGAAGCGCAACGTCGTGGTATTCCGACCGTGTCCGTGTACCAAACCGACCTGGCCGGGTTCGCATCTCGTTACCACCTGAGCATCGCCAACTCGGGAATCTGGTCTCACACCGTGCGTGTTCATCGGCGCTCGGGACTGTCGTTGGCACCGTCGACCGCCGCGATGTGGGACCTCAGGCATCGGGGTGTCCCGCATGTGAAGCGATGGATGCGCGGCGTGGATGGGGTTAAATTCGCCCCTAGTCACCGTGACGAAGAATGGCGTCGTCGATTGGCCCCGGACGGACAGGTGATCGTCGGATACGTGGGAAGATTGGCCCGCGAGAAGCAGGTCGACCGGTTGGTCGACGTCAGTCGCATGCCGAACGTGAAACTGGTGATCGCGGGTGATGGGCCGCATCGATCGCGTCTGGAACGCGACATGCCGACGGCCCACTTCACGGGCTTCTTGCAGGGTCAAGAGCTCAGTCGTTGTTACGCGAGTCTGGACCTTTTCGTGCACACCGGGATCGACGAAACCTTCTGTCAATCGGTGCAGGAAGCGTTGGCAGCGGGAGTGCCCGTGGTGGCACCGGCTCGCGGAGGACCGCTCGATCTTGTACGTCATGGCGAGAACGGATACTTGTGGTCACCTGATTCCGAGGTGTCGCTGATCGGTGCGGTGAGCGAGTTGGTCGAGAATTCCATCAAGCGCGAGAAGATGGCATCCCGCGCTCGGGAATCGGTGATCGAGCGAACCTGGACGTCGGTGATGTCCGAATTGGAAGGTCATTACCGTTCGGTGGTGAGTGGTCTCGAGTTCGCGTATCGGGAATTGCGATGAAGAATCGATTCGTCGTCAGCGTCCATGACGTGGCTCCATCGACTGCCGAAGCCAGCCGTCGATGGGTGGAGATACTGGACTCCTTGCGGATCAAGTCTTCATTGTTGGTGGTGCCCGGTCGCTGGCGTGGTCGAGATCTGCGATCGAACCCGAGTTTCGTGGCCTGGCTGAAGGAAGTGTCCGCCAACGGTCATGAAGTGGTTCTTCACGGTTGGGAGCATGCTTCCGCTTCGGCTCGTTCCGCTTCGACGACATCCACCACCCGCGATCGATTCGGCCGACTGATGGCTCGCGGATGTCAGGAGTTCTGGAATCTCGACGAGGATGACGCCAGAGCGCTGATCGAACGTGGTGTGGAGACGTTGTTCGATGTCGGATTCGATGTTCGAGGATTCGTGGCCCCGGGTTGGTTGATGTCGGAAGGCACCCATCGCGCCTTGCGAGCTAGTGGGCTGACGTACACCTGCGACCACACTCGACTCATCGACCTCACCTCGTATCGCGCTCGCCGAATGCTAACCACCTCGCAACGCCCCAACAGTGTTCTCTCCGTCCCCGGCGCGATCGTGACTTCGGCGATCGCCGGTGTTCATGTTCGAACGGGTCGTTCATTTCGGATCGCGCTTCATCCCGAAGATCTCGGATCGGCTCGACTGCGCAATTCCAACATCGCGGCGTGCCAACGGGCCGTCACGAACGGGTTCGAGTCGAACACCTATTTTCAAGCGTGGTACTCACTTTTCGGTCGCCACTCGATCAGGTCGGAGAGAAGCTGACCGTGCGCATCGTTCAGGTCGCGAACTTCGTCGGTCCGAAGTCCGGTGGAGCGTCACGGGTGATGCAGAGTCTGCGAGCCGTCTATCGTGCGCGGGGCCACGAGGTCGTGGAGGTGGTTCCCCGTTCGGGTGACCACACTTTCGATCGACGATCGGGGCGCGTGACGATCGCACGAAATCTCCGACTTCCGACCTCTGGTGGCTATCGGGTCATCTGGGGTCGACGCGAATTGGAACGACAGTTGGAACTCCTTCGCCCGGATGTGGTGGAGATCTCGGATCTGTCGACACTGACGTGGATCGCTCAATGGTGCTCCGAGCGATCGATCGATTGCACGGTGATAGCGCACGAGCGAATCGACCATGCCGTCGACCGAATTCCGATCATCGGAGGATCATCGACGTGGTTGAGCCAACGCTGGATCACCACCGTGGAAAAACACGCGACACGGATTGTTTGTCCGAGTCGTTTCGCGGCCGAGCAGTTCTCGGATTTCGGGAAGGTGATTGTTCGCCCGTGGGGAGTCGATCATGAGGTCTTTCACCCGAAGGGAGTTTCCGCGGAATGGCGCGAGGAACCCCGAGCCCTCGTGGTGTCCCGATTGTCGACCGAGAAGTGCGTCGGCGACTCGATCGACTTCGCACTGGGTCTCGTCGAGGCGAGAGGCGGGTCGGTGAGGGTCATCGGGGACGGACCATCACGACGTCGTTTGCGGGACGCCTATCGCGATCGCCCGGTGTCGTTCGACGGTCATGTGTCGGATCGCTGGGCCGTGGCGATGGCGATGCGTTCGGCAGACCTCTTGGTGAATCTGGGTCCGGTCGAGACCTTCGGACTCGTGACCCTGGAGGCGATGGCGTGTGGAGCACCGGTGGTGGTTCGAGATCGTGGAGGATCCCGCGAACTCGTGGATTCGACCGTTGGCTGGTGCCTCAGTGACGAAGATCTCGAGAATCGCGCGTTTGCTGAGCAGGTGTTCGGGCGCCGACGCTCGTCGATGAGCCACAGCGCCGCCGAGCGAGCATCCCATCACACGTGGGACGCAGTTGCCGATGTGATGATTGGTTCGCGAGATCGTGTCCATGTCCGTTGACACCAAGCACCTGGCGTTGAGTCGAGGAGATAGCACGGATCGTCAAGCGGTCATCGACCTGTACCTCGAGACCGCCTTTGCCGACGTGATTCGACTACCAACTCCACGCGAGTTGTCGCCGTACGTGGGTCTTTCGCTCGACTTCTACTTCGAGGATCCGAGCACGGAGATCACGGTTGTCTCGTGTGATGGCAAGGTGGTTGGATACTCGATTTTTTGCACCGACCCCGAAGCCATGAACCGATGGTTGGCACGACGTTCGTTGCGGGTGTTCATCGTGGTGATGAGAATGTTGCTGTCCGGCCGACTCTCGCGGATTGGTTGGGGCTTCTATTTCCGACGTACGCTGGATACCTTCCTGATCATGCGCGGACGACGGCGGGGCGAGTCCGGTGGACTACCTCATGCGCACATGAACGTGCGAGAGGGCTTTCGAACCGGTGCGGTGGCCCTTCTGCTGCTGAACGGCATCGATGATCAGTGTCGCCGTTACGGGGCTACCGCGTGGTTGGGCGAGATCAATGGAACCGAGAACACCAGACGGCGGGCCGTCGAGCGCCTGCTAGGTGAAGTGATCGATGTGCGCCGAAACATCACGCATTCGTGGCTGACGGGTCGGACCGTGAATCGCATCAGCGTGCGCCGCACCCTCTCCTGAACACTGGCGTTCTGGGCGGATTTCGTGACGCTATGGCGCGCAAAACCCGCCCAGAACCGCAGGGATGTCAGGCTCGTTCGACATCTTCGATGGTGCGTTGCGCCCGTACCATCAACTCCGTGGCGACCCAAGTGGAGGAGTTCATCGGTGTGTACGACGCTGACGGCACGATCGTCGGCGAGGTGTCGTATTGGATCGGCGCGCGATTGGGTCGAGCCCATTGTTCGTTGTGCGATCTCACCCACGGTGTGTTCACAACAAAACGCGAATGGCGCGAATGCGCGAGCGATCTCGGCGTGCCGTTCACCACCTGGCATCGCGACGACGCACCCGCCGAGGTGTTGGCCGCGGCGTCAGGGTCGCTCCCGGTGGTATTGGCACGAGGGGAGACGGGGCTGCGCGTGGTGATCGACGCGACACAATTGGATTCCTTCGACGGCGACACCACCACGTTCGTCGCACACCTTCACGCATTGGTGGGGTCATGACCCGTGCGGCGCGAACGAAGAATGGATTCGCTCCGCGCACGTGTGATGCGTGCGGTCGACCTTTCGAATGGCGCAAGAAATGGGCGCGCGACTGGGACAACGTGCGCTGGTGTTCT
>RHCK01000410.1 GCA_010030605.1 Acidimicrobiia bacterium | reverse complement strand
TTCGGCGGCATCCACGTACGTCTGCGCCAACGCGATTGCCGCATCGATGCCACCGCTCGAACGCACGATCGACAGAGCCTTGTCTTTCTCGACCGCACTCAACGGCTTGCCCAACAGATCGGCCAATTCGCGCGCCGGCACTCCACCACTGGCCAGCGTGTGCAACACCGGCAACGTGTACACACCTTCGACCATGTCGTGTCCCGCGGGCTTGCCCAGCTGTTCATCGGTGGAGGAAATGTCCAGGAGGTCGTCGACGATCTGAAACACCATGCCGTACGCATCACCGAAGGCCGTGAGTGCATCGACGATCTTGCGATCGAACTTCGACACCAAGCCACCAATTCGAGCGGCAGTGGCGTACAACGAAGCTGTCTTGCCATTGATGGACGACAGATAACTCTCGACCGGACGCGCCACGTTGTAGGTGTGTCGCAGTTCCTCGATCTGACCCTCGCACAAGCGTCCGATGGTGCGCGCCAACAGTCCGGCCACTTCGGTGCCGAGAGATGCCGCGATTTCCGAGGCCCGTGCCAACAAGAAGTCGCCGGCCAGGATCGCCTGCAGGTTTCCCCACTTGGCGTTCACGGTTTCCACTCCGCGACGAGTGGGGGATTCGTCCATCACGTCGTCGTGATACAGCGAGCCAAGATGAACGAGTTCGCACGAGATACCACCCTGCACCGCGTCGTCGGTCGCGGGGGCTCCGGCCACCTGCGACGCGACCACCGAGAACATGGGGCGCAGACGCTTTCCGCCCGCCACCAACAGGTGCGAGGCGATCTCGGTGAGATACGCGTCGGGGGTTCGCACCGAAGCCAGCAACGCATCTTCCACCCGACGGCGATCGTCGGTCGAACTCGCGAGATCGAAGAGTGGCTGTGCGCTCACGGGGTCAGGCTATGTCCGATCTTCGATCATTGGGAACTCAAGGTGGCGCGTATCTGGCCGTCGCGCATGGCGTCCGTCACCTCGGTTGGGCGTTCCCCCAAACGCTCGATGGTCACCCCCACGATCGAACCCGAGAAAGGGAATTCGTGCGGGTACGGACCGACGGGTGCGCCCGTGTCCACACCGATATCGAAGGTCTCACCGCTCATGGAGAAGATCACCGGCACGGTGTTGGGCACGCGACCCGTCGCCACCACGACTCCGTCCACGGACAACATCACGTCACCGCCAGCGGCGAAGCCACCGTCATAGGCGAACACCATCTCGATCTCGTGTCGCCCCGCGGACAACGCCGATGATGACGCAACCGACGTGTGTTGATGGCCGAACCAGTTGTAGTGGAACGTCGGCACGCCGGACTCCGAGAGGTACAGCGACCACCCGGCCATGTTCCCGCCTTGGCACGCGATCACTCCACGGGAATTTGCATCGACGTCGACCACGGCTGTCATACGCCACGATGAGTTCTTCACGTTCACGACGCTCGCC
>RHCK01000409.1 GCA_010030605.1 Acidimicrobiia bacterium | reverse complement strand
GAGTCACCAACTGGTGATCGCCTGCGCCGCGGTGCCGAGTGTTCGGGATCGTTGGCATCACATCGTTCACCATCTGGGTCTCGGATGGCAGTCGGACGTGTTGGTCACCGACACCGTGACCGACGACGAAATGGTGGCTTTGTATCAGGGCGCGTCGTTGTCGGTGTTCCCCTCGTTGGAGGAGGGCTTCGGACTTCCGGTTGCCGAAGCGGCGGCCAGTGGTTGCCCTGTGATCTGCAGCGACAACTCTTCGTTGCCCGAAGTGATTGGTGACGTTCGCGCCACGTTCAATGCCCATGATGTGGCCGACATGACGAACGTGATCCGTTCCGGTCTGGAGGATGCACCATTCCGAGCAATGCTCGCCGAGGTCGCGCGCCAAGCTGCGGCTCGTTGGACCTGGGACCACGTGGGTCGAACCGCGGTGGAAGCGTTGAATGATCGTGATCCGCACACCACGTCGCGACGCTCGCATCGACGTCGCATCGCACTGGTTGGCCCCTTCGCCGGGTCTCCCTCTGGTATCGGTGCCTACAACGAGAGGGTGCTGGGAGCGTGGAACTCGACGCCGCGTTCGATCGACTTGGAACCCATCGTCGATTTGACCGCCACCGACCTGACGGCCGGACCACGTCGCAATGTTGCGGGGCTCGGTCGGTACTTTCACCGACACGACTTCGATGCCATGGTGAACACGCTGGGTTCGTCGGAGTATCACGCCGCCACCGTCGCGTCCCTCGGCGAGCACGCGGGTCATGTGTGGTTGCACGAGCCATCGCTGGTGGGATGCCACGTGGGGATCGGGCATCTGTCGGGGCAACGCGATTGGTCCGAATCCCGAATGCGGGACGAGCTGCGACGTAGTGAAGTTCCCGAGAACGAATGGCCCGACGATCTGCTCGACGCCGACGCATACCATCGCCGGAACATCACCTTCCTGGAACCCGTTTTGGCAGCGGCCGAAACCGTGATCGTGTCATCCGATGAGGCGGCCACGGTGGTACGGGCGATCGATCCTCATCATCCACCGATCCTGGTGATGCCGCATGCCACTCATCACAACGAGCGGGTTTCGATGCCCGCGGGGCGCACCATCGTGTCGTACGGATGGCTGGATGAGAGCAAGAAGCCCGAGTTACTGATCGGCGCCGTGGCCACACTCTCGGGCTGGATGCGGGATGTTCGGCTGGTGTTCGCGGGAGGATGCTCTCCCGAGTTGCGCACCCGATTGAACGAAGTGGTTGCAGTTCGACATCTCGACGAATGGGTTCGATTCACGGGTTGGCTCGATGCCGGTCAGTTGAACGAGACGCTTCTGACGGCGCGCGTCGGCGTGCAGTTGCGTCGGAATGCTCGAGGCCAACGAAGTGGCGCCGTGGCCGAATTGAATTCGCGCGGTATTCCCGTGATCACCGACATTGGAGCCGACGAAATCACCGA
>RHCK01000408.1 GCA_010030605.1 Acidimicrobiia bacterium | reverse complement strand
ACGGTCGTCCCGGTGTCCACCATCGTCATCATCCTCATCGCCTCGATCGTGGTGGGCGTGGTGGCCGCCATTGGCCCGGCTCGCCGAGCGGCGAAGCTGAACGTTCTCGACGCCATCTCCACGCACTGACCCACCGCCATGCCCTACGACCCACGCGCCCTCTCCCCCGACGTTTTGAACTTCGTGCGCGAACGACATCTGGCGACGCTCACCACCTTGCGCGCCGATGGCTCACCACACGTGGTTCCGGTGGGTTTCACCTTCGATGAAACGCGCGGGGTCGTGCGCGTGATCACGTGGGCCACGTCGGTGAAAACCGGACATGCGCGGCGCGGTGGACGAGCCGCGGTGAGTCAGGTCGACGGTGGTCGGTGGTTGACCTTCGAGGGAACGGTGTCGGTCACCGACGATGCGGCGGCGGTGGCCGAAGCGGTCGACGCGTATGCCGCGCGGTATCGGCAACCCAAGGAACGTCCCGACCGCGTGGTCATCGAGATTCTGGTCGACCGGGTACTCGGACGGGCCTGAGCCCGAGCCATCAACCGAACTGCGTCAGATCGTCGACGATCTTGAGACGCTTGCGAGCCGCACGGACGTCGGCCATGTAGAGGATTTCGGCCGGATGCGTGGGCGTGTGATCGTCGGCCACCAATTGCGCCGGAATCAGGCGGCGATCGAGTTTCTGCTGGCAATCGGGACACCAGAACAGCGGGCGTGAACGCTCATCGCAGTGACCGTGCGCGATCGTTCCTCGACAACGAGTGCAGCGTTGACCGTTTCGTGCGTACACGGCGTGTTCGTAACCACCGTCATCGCGGGTTCGCGACTTCACAATGCGAGCGGCGGCTTCCACCAGCACGGCGCAGTCCTCGTAGGAAAGTTCGGCCACCGGCGCGAACGGACTCAGACCTACCGCCCACAACGTCTCGCTACGGTCCGCGTTACCGAGACCCGTCACCACGCTCTGATCGGCGAGCACATCACAGATGGATGCCTCGCCGACCTTGTACGACAACAAGCGACGCGTGATGTCGACGAGGTTCGGCCGACGTTGCGAGAGGTCCGGACCGACTCCGCCACTGTGCGGATGACGCGCGCGATCGGGAACACGGAAGGTTTCCAACACCGGAGCGTTGAAACACACGGCCACCCAGCCATCGACTTCGATGATCGCGCGGGCTTCGTAGGTGTGACGTCGCCATGCTTCGTGCGATCGGTACACGTGCCACTGTCCGGTGAAACGAAGGTCGGTCGACAACACGATGCCGTCGTCCCAACGAACGTCGACCCGACGACCATTGCGTTCGACGGCTTCGATGATGCTGCCCGGTCGTGGCGCGGGACCGATGGCCGAAAGAGCGTCGAATCGGGTGGTCGGTCGACCCACCAGTGCTGTACGCATCGCCGACACGATGTGACCGATTCCGCCCCTGACCGCCA
>RHCK01000407.1 GCA_010030605.1 Acidimicrobiia bacterium | reverse complement strand
AAACGTGCGAGAACGCTCATGACTCTCCTTGGAACATTGGCTGTGACGGCTTTCGAACGATCAGTGGAGCCAGCGGCTCAGGGACTCGATGACGCAGGCTGGCTTTGATCCGCCCTCGGTCTCGATGGTGATGACGATGGTGGTCTGCAGGCCACCGTTCACCTCGGAGATCGCGGTCAGTTCGGCGCCGGCTCGAATGCGTACGCCAACTTTCACCGGGCTCGGGAACCGCACCTTGTCGACTCCGTAGTTCACGCCCGCCGAGAATCCGCGCACCTCGACGATTTGCGGCAGGAACAGATTCGAGATCGACAACGTGAGATAGCCATGGGCGATCGGAGCGCCAAACGGACCTTTGGTGGCGCGTTCAGGGTCCACGTGAATCCATTGGTGATCACCGGTGGCGTCGGCGAAGAGGTTCACACGGTCCTGATCGATCTCGATCCACTCGCTGTAGCCGAGATGTTTGCCAAGGTGAGCCCGAACGTCATCGGGTCCGTCGAGAACGGTGGCGGCCATGTTCGTCTTCCTTTCGGGGGTCAGGAACCAGCGAGGTCCGACAGCACGGAGTTCGCCTGGCTGATGATGCGGTCCACCAACTCGGCGCACGACGGCAGATCGTCGATGATCCCCACCACCTGTCCGCTCGCCATGACGCCGCTTTCGGTGCGACCATCGACCAGCGACAGCTTCAACAACATGGGGGTGTTGGCGGCCATCACCATCTGGGTCCACGTGAGGTCCATCGACTTCTTCATGGCCAGACCCTCGCGCATCATGTCGGACAACTTGGCGCCGGTCATCTTGCGGAAACGCAAGGCGTTGATGCCGGCGCGTGGAACGGCCAGCAACTTTCCGCCACCCGATTCCAGTTGATCCACCAACTCGGTGCGCAGAACGCGATGGGGGACACCGTCCACTTGGACCGACACGACCGTGTCGAGAACACCCTTGCCCAAGTAGTAGTCCTTCACCGATTGGGGCACCGACGAATCGCTCGTCAACAAGAAACGCGTGCCCATGGCGATGCCGGACGCGCCGTAGGCCAGCGCCGCCACCAATCCGCGTCCGTCGAAGAAACCACCGGCGGCGATCACGGGCACTCGCCCGGCCACCGCGTCCACCACTTGGGGCAACAACACGGTGGTGGGAACGGCACCGGTGTGTCCGCCTCCCTCGCCACCTTGCACGAGCACCGCGTCCACGCCCCACTCGAGAACCTTCTCGGCGTGGCGTTTGGCGCCGATCGATGGAATGACGACGAGGCCGGCCGCTTTCAAGCGTGCGATCAGATCGGGCTTGGGTGCTTGGGCGAAGCTGGCCACCTTCACGCCCTCGTCGATCATCAACGCGATGCGGTCCTTCACGTCGGCCGAATCAGCGCGCAGGTTCACGCCGAACGGCTTCGAGGTACGACTCTTGACCTCGGCGATGGATTGCTTCAGTTGTTCGAAGTCCATCGTGGCGCTG
>RHCK01000406.1 GCA_010030605.1 Acidimicrobiia bacterium | reverse complement strand
CCGCCCACGCCCGTGGAGCCACCGGGGCTCGATGACGGATCGGCGGCCGCGGTGTTGGACGAAGCAGAGGACATCTTGAACTCGATCGGGGCCCAGGTGTTGGCCGAGGTCGAGGCCGAGAAGAGCGCGCCGCGTGGTTGGCGACGACTGTTCCGTCGACGTTCCTGAACGCACACCGTCGGCCCGTCCAGGGTGAATTTCCCCTATCTCGGTAGTACTATTTCGCCGTGCCCGTGCTGACCCCCGACACGGCGCGCAGTACGTCGAGCACCTGGCCCCGGGTGCGCGAAGCCGCCCTCGAGCGGGCCACTGCGTTGCCCTTTCCCACCGCCGACGAGGAGATCTGGCGTTACAGCCGCATCGCCGAACTCGACCTCGCCACCTTTCACCCCGTGCCGACGGTGTCCACCATCTCCGGAGTCTCCGACGGCGCGCGCGTCACCCACGTTCCGGTCTCGGCCGCATCGGTCGATCCATCGCTGACCGGTCTGTTCGACGGCGCGCATGGCAACGATCTCTTCAGCGAACTCAATCTCGCGCACATGGACGTCATCGTGGTGTCGGTGCCGCGCAACACCGTGGTGTCGCAACCCATCATCATCACCCACACCGCCGACGTGGACGGCGCGATGTGTTTCCCGCGTCTCGTGATCGATGCCGCCGAGAACAGCGAAGTCACCGTCGTCGAGCGATTCGTCAGTGCCGATGGCGTGCGTTCGCTCGTCGTTCCCGTGTTGGACGCCCGCACCGCGCAGGCGGCCCGTGTGCGTTACCTCGGCATCAACGAGTTGGGAACCGAATCGTGGTTGATCGGTCAACACCAGTCGGTCGGCCAGCGCGACTCGGACACCTTGTTGGCCACCGTCGCCCTCGGCGGTGACTACGCGCGCGTCAGCACCTCGGCGCGCCTCGAGGGCCAGGGCGGCAACACCCGACAGGTGGCGTTGTATTTCGCCGGCGGCACCCAGATGCACGATTTCCGCACCTTGCAGGAACACGCCGCCCCCCGCACCACGAGCGACCTTTTGTTCAAGGGCGCGGTGCAGGACACGGCCAAGAGCGTGTACACGGGCCTCATCAAGATTCACAAGAACGCCAAGGGATCGGCCGCCTTCCAAACCAATCGCAACCTCACCTTGTCGCACGGTGCGTGGGCCGAGAGCGTTCCGAACCTCGACATCGAAACCAACGACGTCAAGTGCAGTCATGCCTCCACCGTCGGACCCATCGACGAAGAGCAGTTGTTCTATCTCGAGAGTCGCGGTGTGAATCCCGACGTCGCTCAACGTTTGGTCGTCCTCGGATTCTTCGACGAGGTGTTGGCTCAGTTGCCCGTCGGCGATCTGGCCGCACCGTTGCGTCGTCAGGTGGCGGCCAAGTTGTCCATCGGAGGTGCGTCATGACCGTCGTCGCGCGATTCGACGATCTCGTTCCGGGAACCGCCACCAAGGTCGATGTCGACGGTGTCGCC
>RHCK01000405.1 GCA_010030605.1 Acidimicrobiia bacterium | reverse complement strand
GCTCGAGCGCGATGATGTCGCGGCTCTCCTCCACCACGCAGATCTGCGAGCCGTCTCGCTTCGGATCGGCACAGATGGGACACAGTTCGCCCTCGGCGAAGTTGAAACACCGCGAACAAAACTGCACTCGAGCCTTGGCATCATTGATGGCCTCGGCCAAACGACGCACGTCTTCTTCGGGCAACTTCAACAAATGGAATGCGATGCGCTGTGCCGACTTTGGCCCGACACCCGGCAGTCGACCGAGTTGATCGATCAAGGTTTGAACAGGAAGCGTGTAGGTGCCGGCCACGATGCAATCGCTCTCGCGTTATTCGTCCTCGGACTCGAGAACCGAGCCCGGAAACAATTCGGTGAGTGAATCAGTGACGTCCTTCTCGGTGACGGTGGGCAGGCTCTTGATTTCGTCGGGATCGAGTATCTCGTCCTCGACGACCTGCTTTTTCGGGACGGGTTTCGAATCATCGGGACGGGTTTCGATGACCACCGGGCACTTGCCCGCACCCGCACGATGGATGACGGCGGTGATGTCGGCGAGATATTCCTGCACCCGCTTGGCCGCGTGTTCGTTGTCGACCACCAACACCACGGTTCCATCGCGGTGCGCGGGTTTGGCCATCTGGGCCACGGCACGTCGCATGCCCTTCAATTCACCAATCACCACGGTGGACCAATCGGCCACCACATCGGCGACGGTTTTGCCGGGGTTAGAGGCAGCAGGTGCCACGGGCGCGGCTGGTTCGGCGACCGGAGCCGCTGATGTTGTCGGCGTTGCTGACGCTGCCGTGGATTCGGTGGCGCGTGCCACCGGCGCACTCGGATCTTTCACCCGTCCACCCAGAACGGCGCGACCCGTGGCGGGATTCACCGGAGCGGGGGCAATGGTCGGACGGTTCTCCAGTTCGCGTTCGAGTCGCTCGATACGCGCCGCGAGTGCCTCGATCCCCATTTGCAGTTCACGATGCACCAAACGCACCAATGCGACTTCCAACACCACGCGCGAGTCCGGTGCACCCTTGAGTTCGTTGATGGTCTGCCCGAGAGTCTCGATGATCTTGACGATGCGCGGCGTTCCGAGACGCTGTGCTTGATCAGAGACTTCCGCCGATCGACGTTCCGACAGTTGCACCAACTCCGGGGCCATCTGCGACAAGAAGCAGTCGCGAAGATGGGCCACCAGATCGTCGGTGAGCGTGCGCGGGTCACGACCGAGCGACACCGAATGAGCAACCGCCGCCAGCAGGCGACCGGCGTCGTCGTCGATGAACGCCTCGATGAACTCATCGACCGGCGTGGCTTCCTCGGCGATGCCGCCAACCGCCACCGCCAACTCGAGCGCCGACAACGTGTCGCGCACCGAGCCGGCGCCTTGGCGCACCACGGCCTCGATGGTCTCGGGTGTCACGTCGAGGCCGGCATCGGCCACCACCCAACGCACGTGTTCCTCGAGTTCGGCTTCGGACAACAAGTG
>RHCK01000404.1 GCA_010030605.1 Acidimicrobiia bacterium | reverse complement strand
CTCGATCAACCAACCGGCCAAGTTCTCGGGCATGTCGTTCAGATCGAGTGGTCTGACGGTGCGCAGTCGCACCGCTTGTCGCGCCTTGCGGACGTCATCCAGGGTTCCGTCGACCAACACTTTGCCCTTATCGAATATCACGACACGGTCGCAGATCTTCTCGGCTTCGTCCAGTTCGTGGGTGGCCAGAATGACGGTGCATCCGTTGTCGGCCAGATTGCGGATGATCGAACGGATGCTGGTTCGACCGTTCACGTCGACGCCACTGGTGGGTTCGTCGAGAAACACGATCGATGGTCGAGCGGCCAGCGCCAGTGCCAGCGACAGCCGTTGCTTTTCGCCACCGGACAGTCGTCGCCAGGCGGTGCGGCGACGTTCGGACAGGCCGACCAACTCGATCAATTCGTCCGGGTTCGCGGACTTTCCGGGCCCGGAGGAGTAGAGGCCGCAATATTGACGAACCACGTCGAGGGGCCGGGCACTGGGGTAGATGCCGCCCTCTTGCAACATGACACCCATTTGATTGGCCAACGCGCGCCGATCACGGTGAGGGTCGAGCCCAAGCACGCGCACGTCACCCGACGTTCGCCGACGCAATCCCTCGCAGACTTCGATGGTGCTGGTCTTGCCGGCTCCGTTCGGACCGAGCACCGCCGTGACCTCGCCCGGCCGGGCCGCGAACGACACGGAATCCACGGCCACAAGGTCGCCGTATCGGACGCACAGATTCTCGACGACCAGCGTGCGTTCGGTGCGGTCGACTCGGCTGTACCGATGGTCCGCGTGGTCGTTCACCTCATCGAGACTACCCATGTCGAATTGTCTCGGGTGTCGCCGAAGGTGGACGGGTAACCTTCATCTTCTGTGATCGACGTTCGTTTGCTCCGCCAGGATCCCGTTTCGGTGCGTACCGCGCTGGCACGTCGGGGCAAGCCCGAACTTCTGCAACAGCTGGACTCGGCTATCGCCCTCGACGAGGAATTGCGACAGATCACCGCCGAGCGCGACAACATTCGCGCGAAGGTCAATGAGTTCTCCAAGCAGGTCGGTCAGGCTCGTCGCAATGGCGATGGTGCGGCAGCCGATCGTTTGCAGGCCGAGAGTCGATCACTTGGTGATTCCGAAAAATCGTTGGCCGAGAAGTTCGATGCGGTCCAGGTTCGACTGCGCGATGTCATGTTGCGGATCCCGAACCTGCCGAGCACTGATGCTCCCGATGGTGCCAGCGATCACGACAACCCGGTGGTGAAGGGCCCCGAACGCATGCCGTCGTCGTTCCCCGATCACCGTCGTGTGGCCCACTGGGACATCGCGGCCGAACTCGGAGTGCTCGACAACGAACGCGCGGTGAAGTTGAGCGGAGCGATGTTCACCATGCAACGCGGACCGGGAGCGCAGTTGTCGCGCGCGTTGTGCCAATACGCGCTCGACCGTAACGCCGACGCCTTCGAGGAGATTCGTCCCCCGTCGTTGGTCACCACCGCCACCCTCACCGCCAC
>RHCK01000403.1 GCA_010030605.1 Acidimicrobiia bacterium | reverse complement strand
ACCACGGTTGTCCTTCATGGTGTGCGAGCCGTCACCCGATCGTGCGTTTCGGGTCATGCCATTCACCGGTCGTCACACGGTTCACGGGACATAACACCGCAGGTGACCGCATGGCGAGGGGTACAGTTTCCCCGTGTCCGAAACGCTGATTCCCCCGACTGACGCACAGCCCGACTTCGGGGCCAATTCCTGGCTCGTGGAGGAGATGTACGAACAATTCCGCCTCGACCCGGCCTCGGTGGGCGAGTCGTGGCGCGAGTTCTTCTCGGACTACAAGTCGATCACCTCCGGTGCGGCTCCGGCGAGTCCCGTTGTCAAGGTCGCAACACCGCCAACCACGAACGGCAGCTCGGCTCCCGTCGCGTCGGTGGCGGCTCCGGCGGCACCGGTGGCGAGCAATGACGCCGGTGAGCCGATCAAGGGTGCTGGTGTCGCGATCGTGGCCAACATGGAGCGCAGTCTCAGCGTTCCGACCGCCACCAGTTTCCGCAACATCCCCGCGAAGTTGCTGGAAGTGAATCGGTCGGTGATCAACGGCTATCGCAGTCGTACCGGCCAAAGCAAGGTGAGCTTCACGCACATCATCGGTTACGCCATCGTGCGAGCCATCGCCGACGCGGTTCCGCAGATGAACAACGCCTTCCTCGAGGGCCCTGACGGCAAGCCGCGCATCGTGCGTAACGCTCACGTGAGCATGGGTCTCGCGGTCGATGTGGCCAAGTCCGATGGCAGTCGCAACTTGGTCGTGCCCGTGTTGCGCGACGCCGACACGTTGTCGTTCGCCGATTTCGTGGTGGCCTACGAGGATCTGGTTCGCAAGGTCAAGCAGAACAAACTTCAGATCTCCGACTTCCAGGGCGCGAGCATCAGCCTCACCAACCCGGGCACTATCGGCACGGTACAAAGCGTGCCGCGGTTGATGCCCGGTCAAGGTGTCATCGTTGGTGTCGGCTCGATCGATTATCCGGCCGAGTTCCAAGGGGCCGACGAGCGAGCCCTGGCCACGCTGGGTATCTCCAAGGTCATCACCGTCACCTCCACCTACGACCACCGCATCATTCAGGGCGCCGAGAGCGGCCTGTTCTTGAAGCGGGTGCACGAGTTGTTGCTCGGAGAACACGGTTTCTACGAGTCGGTCTTCCGCAGCCTCGGCGTTCCGTACGAAGCGGTGAAGTGGCGTGTCGACATCAACCCGATGGACAGCGAAGAGGCGATGCTGCACAAGCAGATGCAGGTCGCCACGCTCATCCGCGTTCATCGTGTTCGCGGACACCTCATCGCCGACATCGATCCCTTGCGCTGGAAAGAGCCCAAGCTTCCGGTCGAGCTCGACCCCATCACGTACGGACTGTCCATCTGGGATCTCGACCGCGAGTTCCTCACTGGTGGGGTTGCCGGCACCACCAAGATGTCTCTCGGTGATTTGCTTGGTGTGTTGCGTGATGCGTATTGCCGCACCATCGGCGTCGAATACATGCACATCCAAGACACCGACGAACA
>RHCK01000402.1 GCA_010030605.1 Acidimicrobiia bacterium | reverse complement strand
TTCTCGCCGGGCTTGGCCTTGAAGGGGTTGAGGTCGATGTCCCAACTACGCAGACGGGCACCATCGGCCCCCAATTCGGCGACGCGGCCGGCGTTCACGAAAATGCGACGACGCTGACTGGTCGCGGTGAAACCCACGACGCGGGGAGTGCTTCCGGCATGACCGGGAACCACCACGATGTCGTCGAGACGACCGATATTGGCTCCACCGGCGTCGAGCAACGGCAGGCGCGTGATTCGGAATGCGTAGATCAGGTCGCCGGCCATGGGGGCAGGCTACCGGCGGACCCCCGCGAGGACGGGTTCACTCGGCGGTATTGGCGATGCTGCGAGCCACCGCTCCGTAACGCTCGAAACGGTCGGCGTCCCGGGCCGCGTTGTACAGAACGATGCGTTCCGCCAATCCCCGATATCGATCACGCAACGCATCGGCCAGTCCGTCCCACGTGGACTCCACGGCGAACACGGCGAGGTGTTCATCGGTGATCTGGGCGGCCATGCCCGCGAAGTCACCGGCCTTTTGCTTTTCGCGAATGCGCGACGTGGTTCCCTCGAAGCCGGCCTCGTCCCACACGAACGCGTAGTTGGGCGTCGACCCGTAGAAGCTCAACATGGTCCGAGCATGTTCGCGTTCGGCGTGGCGTTCGGCGTCGGTGTCGCCAACGATGGTCATCACCGGAACGATGAGATCGATGTCGTTCACGTCGCGTCCGACCGATCGGGCCCCCTCACCGACGTTGGGCAGAACGTGGCGACGCAGATAGCCCGGCTCTCCGATGGGATGCACGTGCACTCCGTCGGCGACCTCACCGGCCATGCGCAACATCCATGGATTCACCGCCGCCACGTCCACCTTGGGGTCCGGGGCGTCGATCTTCCCCGGACTCCATTGCGGCGTGATGAACGAGAGGTCGTAGAACTCACCGTGATGCTCGAGGGGTGCTCCGCGAAACGCAGCGAAGCACGCTTTCACCGCGAGGATGTAGTCGCGCATGCGCGGACCCGGACGACGAAACTCCATTCCGTATCGGCGTTCGATGTGAGCCTTCACTTGCGTGCCGAGTCCGAGGCGAAAGCGTCCACCACTGGCTTCTTGCAATTCCCAAGCGGTCGACGCGGTCACGAACGGAGATCGAGGGAATGCCACGGCCACGCCGGTGGACAACTCGAGACCGGGAGCGGCCAAAGCCGCCGCAGCAACGTTGAGGAAAGCGGTACGACCGGCCTCGGTGAAGAGCAGACCGGAATAGCCCGCGTCGAGTGCGCGTTGCGCCAAAGGTCCGGTCTTGACCAGCGGTTGTGGCGTGATCATCACGTCGACGCGCATGATCAGTCCCGTTCCGGCAGTTGTTCGTCGCGTACGCCGCCACCGGGGCGGAAGGTGGTCGAGCGATCGTCGGCCTTGTCCTGCATTTGCTGCATCATCACACCGAGCTCCTGGGAGGCTCGTTGGTCGCCGAGAATCTTCTGCATCACCGCGGCTCCTGCGCCAGCCATGAGC
>RHCK01000401.1 GCA_010030605.1 Acidimicrobiia bacterium | reverse complement strand
CGTCCGGCCTCCAGCAAGCGGGCCACGGTGGCGTTGTCCTCGAGATCCGGGCAGGCGGGGTAGCCCCACGAGTAGCGACCGCCGCGATACTGCTGGCGGAACAAACCGCCGATGGACGGACCGTCCTCGCCGACGAAACCCCATTCCTCACGAATGCGCTTGTGCCACAACTCAGCCAACGCCTCGGCCATCTCGACGCCGAGTCCGTGAACGATCATGTACTTCTGGTACTCGTTCGCCGAGAACAGGCGAGCGGCCTCCTCGCTGACGGCGTTGCCCATGGTGACGATGTGGAACGCCGCGTAATCCGGTCCTTTGTCGACGGAGCGGAAGAAGTCCGCGATGCACATGAACGGCGCCTCGCTCTGGCGCGGATAACGGAACCGCTCCAATTCCGTCGTGCGGGTCGCGTCGCTCCACACCACGAGATCGTCACCGTCGGCGTTCACGCAGAAGTAGCCATAGACCACTTGCGGAACGAGAAAGCCCGCGGACTTGGCTTCGGCCAACTCGACGCGAAGTCGGGCGCGAAGACGCGTCTTGAAGTCCTCGTCGGTCTCGTCACCTTCGGGTCGGAACTGCCATTGATTGCGGAACAACGCCGTTTCGTTGACGTACTGCACGATGTCGTCGAGCGGAATTCCTTTCACGATGCGCGAACCGAGGAAGGGCGGTTCGAACACCGGGTTGTCGTCGGCCACGTCGGGTGAACGAGCGGGAATCTCGACGGTTTCTTTGCTGGCGCCGGAGCGTGACGGCAACACGCGACCGGACGGAACTCGTCCGAACTCGGGATCGTCCGTTCCCGAGCGCTTCAACTCCATCAACTTGTCGAGGGTGCTCAGACCCTCGAAGGCGTCACGACCGTAGAAGACGCGCCCGTTGTACACCTCGCGCAAATCCTTCTCGACGTAGGTACGCGTGAGAGCGGCGCCGCCAAGCAAGACGGGAACGTCGGACAGTCCGAGTTCGTTCATCTCGAGCAAGTTCTCGCGCATGATGAGGGTGCTCTTCACCAGCAGTCCGCTCATACCCAACGCGTCGGCGCCGACTTCTTTCACCTTTTGCACCATCTCGGAGATGGGGATCTTGATGCCGAGGTTGTGCACCTCGTATCCGTTGTTGGTGCAGATGATGTCGACCAGGTTCTTGCCGATGTCGTGCACGTCACCCTTGACGGTCGCCAGGACCAACGTGCCCTTCGACGAGGAACCACCGACCTTGTCCATGTGGGGCTCGAGGTGAGCGACGGCGGCCTTCATGGTTTCGGCGCTTTGAAGAACGAACGGCAGCTGCATTTGACCGGAACCGAAGAGCTCGCCCACCACCTTCATGCCGTCGAGCAGAACGTCGTTGACGATCGTGAGGGGAGCCAATCCGTTCGTCATCGCGGCGTCCAGATCGTCGGTCAATCCTTCGCGATCACCGTCGATGATGCGTTGCTTCAACAATTGTTCGATGGTCCAACCCGAGCGATCCTCACGAACCGTGGCCACGGTC
>RHCK01000041.1 GCA_010030605.1 Acidimicrobiia bacterium | reverse complement strand
CACAGACTCCGACGTCGGTGAAAAAGATGAGCGGCATGCGCGGCACCATCGCCAAGCGCATGCACTCCAGCTTGCAAGAAATGGCGCAGTTGACGTTGCACATGGACGCCGACCTCGACGCCGTCGTCGCTGATCGCGAGGCCCGCAAAGCCGCGGGGAATGCGTCTCTTCCCGGGTTCACCGACTACGTCATCGCCGCCTGCGCCCGAGCCTTGCGTTTGCATCCCATCGTCAACTCGCAGGTCACCGACGACGGCATCGCTCTTCTGCCCGATGTTCACGTGAGCATGGCCGTGGCTCTCGACGAAGGTCTCATCGTTCCGGTGATCAAGAACACCTTGGCGCTCGATCTGCCCGGCCTCGCCGACGAGACCAAGCGCCTGTCATCGGCCGCTCGTGAAGGAAAGTTGGCCCTCGGCGAACTGGAGGGTGGAACGTTCTCGGTGAGCACTCTCGGAATGTTCGGCGTCGACGGCTTCACCCCGGTCATCAACCCTCCCAACACCGCGATTCTGGGTGTCGGTCGTTTGCGCGACGATGTCGTGCTGGGCGCCAAGGGCAAACCCTCCACCGTCAAGCGCATGACCCTCAGTCTCACGTGGGATCACCGCGTGTTCGATGGGGCCCCGGCCGCCCAATTCTGCAAATCGATCGTCGATCTGTTGTCGGATCCCGCCGCGCTGAACGCGTAGCACCGGGCCCACGACACCACTAACAGTCCTCGACCAATCCTGCCGACGAAGCAGCCTCGGGCGTTGGTCCGAAGTTGATCGATGGCACCACACCGTCGATCGACGTCTCTGAAAACACGACACCGAAAGTGCCCGAGGCGCCGTTGGCGATCCATTCCTGCTCGGACAAAGTTCGTGCACCCTCGAAACTCACGCCATTCAATATCGCCTTCGCGAAACTCGCCGATTCCAACAACGCATCATCGAAGAGGGCATCGGTCAGGTCGACGTCGCAAAAGGTCGTCTGGTACATCGTCGCCGAACCAAAGTTCGCCCGCTTCATGTCCTGGTGGTCGAATCTCACGTTCAAAATGTTTGCGCCCGCGAACCGTGAATCGGTCAAATTCGCCCCACTCATCGACCAGCCATCGACAAAGGCACCAGAGAAGTCGGCTCCGGTCAGATTCGCGTCCTCGAAAGAGACCCATTCGTTCAGTCCAGGGGCCACCACTCCGGACAAGTCGAGGCCGGCGCACTCGGGGATGCACGCCAGTCGCGGATCCAATCCACCGGGCGGACAAACGTCATCGACGAACATCGAACAACTCGACGGAGCCGTGGTCGTGACCTCCGTGGTGGACACGGAACCGGTCGTCCGAACCGAGGTGCTGGTCGACGACCCCGCCACGATTCGATCAGATGCGGTTGTCGCATCGTCAGTCGTCGAACTGGAACATCCGACAAAAAGGAACATCCCCACAACGGCGGCAACGCGGTACATGGCAAATTCAGCCGCGCGCGGCCTCGAGAACCGGGAGAAACTTGTCGGGGATCGACACCCAATCGTCGGGTGAATCGATCTCGGCCCAGAAGTTGTGCTCGATGCACAGGTCGACGAAACCCGCCTCGCGCGCCGCGGTGGCATCGGCGACGAGCGCGGCCATGTTGTCGCCATCACTCGGCGCCGGTCCGGTGGGCGCTTGCACGAACGACCGGTAATACACCTCGATGTCGGCGGCGCCGGCGGGACGTTGTGCGTTCATGGTCGCCACCATCTTCTGCACCCGACTCACCGGAAGTCCGGCCGGATTCCACGCGTCGAACCAACGCGCGGTGCGCTCCAAACCTTGAGCCGACCACATGCCACTCAACAACTTCGGGCGACGTCCTCCGAACGGCTTGGGATTCACGCACGACTCCGGGATTCGAAAGAAGTCGCCGGAGTGCGAAACGGGATCGGCACCCCAACAGGCCAACATCGCCGGGATGAAATCATCGATGCGCCGACCACGTTCGGTGATGTCGGTTCCCGAGGCCTCGTGTTCCTCGGCGTTCCAACCCACGCCGAGACCAACGATCAAACGGCCGCGCGACATCTGATCGATGGTGGCCAACCGCTGTGCCAACGGAACCGGCCAATGGTTGCCGGCCACCAAAATGCTGGTGCCCAGCGCGACGTTCGACGTGATGCCGGCCACGTACGCCAACAACTCGGTGGGCGCCCACACCGACTTGTACTGGTTCGGCGGCAATGCGTCCTTGCCTCCGTATCCCCGCGTCGGCGCGAGCGGGTACATGAAGTGATCCTGAACCCACAGCCCGGAATATCCGAGTGCGTCCGCACGACGAGCGAATTCATCGACCACCTCGACGGTCACGTGGGGTCCGAGTTGAGGTAGGCACAGTCCGACTCCGGTCATGACATCGATCCTTTCACGAGTACGTCTCCCAACGAATGACGTCACCCACCGGACGGCGATTCACCGATGCGAACTTCTTTTCGGGAAAGCCCATCGCGATCGCGGTGCCGATGTGGGCGTTGTCGGGTATCTCCAGTTCGGCCCGAAACGCCTCCTGAGCCAGGAAATGGAACGTGGTGAACGTGGTGCCCAAACCCATCGACCGCGCCGCCAAAACCAGGTTCTGCGACGCCGGATACACCGTGGACCACACGAACGCCTCGTTCGGGGCCTGAGGTGGGTAGCCGTTGATTCCGACGACGAAGATCCACACCGGCACCTCGGCGAAACCTTCCACCAATCGACGTGCGCCCGCCATCATCTTGTCGCGCGATTCGTCGCCGGTTGGTTCGCCGGCGAACCTCGTACCCAACGTCGCTCGCACGTGGGACGCCAAACGTTCCTTGCGGGCCCGATCACGCACCACGATGAAGCGCCAGTTCTGACTGTTACCGGGGTTGGATGCATAGGTGGCGGCACGCACCACGTCGATGATCATCTCCTCGGGAACTTCGTCGGGCTTCAGATGCCGCATGGCGATGCACGTGCGCATCACCTCGACGATGTCGTTCGTGGACTCCGACACGATGTCAGGGGTTCACGATTCGGGCCGCGTCGATACCTCGGCGGAACAGGTCCGAAAGTTCGGCATCGGGAGTCGCCAAGATCGCATCCAGCCATCCGTGAACGTATTGCGCGCCACCTTCGTTGCGGCCGAACACGAACTCGGTCTTGGCGCCGGTCTTGACGGTGCGCTGGATCTTCAACCCCGTGGCGTAATCCTCGTCGCGCACCACCATCTCCAGGAAGGCGATCTGCTTGTCGATCAACTCCACGTACTCGGGGGTCTTGGGCGCCGTCGAGATGAAATCGAGATAAGTGACCGACTCCTCGGCGGTGGCACCCGGGAAGATGCGCGCCACTTGGTACACCTTGTGTTCCTCGACGTCGAAACCCGCGATGGACGCGTGGGGGAAAATGCTCCACACGCCGCCGGTGAGAATGGTGTCGGGCCACTCCTCTTGCGGGCGGCTTTCGAGCTTGGCCCAATGTCCGCGCGGACCAGTGACGCGTTGATGAGGGCCGACCCGATGGAAGAGCGCGTCGCACGGGAACTCGGGACCGAACGTGTTCTTGTGCAAGATGGGCAAGTGGTAGAAGTCGACGTATCCGTCGAAGGAAACTTTCCAGTTGGGTCCGACCAATCGTCGTGAGCCGAAGTGGTTCATGTCGGCGAAATGACAGAACTCCAACAGTTCGTCGTAACCGGCGAGGAACGCGTCGACGTCGAGCGTCGACGACGGGTTCAAGGTCACCCATACCAGACCCGCTCGCTCGGTCACCGGAAGACTCGTCAGCGAGAGACACGACATGTCGACCTGACCGAAATCATCCTGCTTGAACATGCCCACCAGGTCACCCTGCTGGTCGTAGACCCAGTTGTGGTACGGACAGGCGAATCGACGAGCCTCACCCACGCCTTCGTCCACCAACATCGCTCCGCGATGGCTGCACATGTTGACGAACGCGCGCACCAGACCGTCGGCGCCTCGCACGATGAGCACCGGCATCCCGGCCACCTCGATGGCTTTGTAGGTGTTCGCCTGCTTGATTTCGGCGCTGGTGGCCAACAACAAGGGCACCCGCTTGAAAATGAGATCCACCTCTCGGCGCCAACGCTCGGGGTCGTAGTAGTTGGAGACGGGAATGGTGGAGGTCGACTCCGTGAGGTGGGTGGTTCCGGCCTTGTTGTGAGCGATCGTGCGCTCGGCCATCTGCAAAAGACGGCGACGCGGCGAATTCACCGGTGCGCCCCCTGATTCGTCTCGCGTGTGCGTGCTCATGCGACCCCCGTTCCCGTCAAAGACTAGAGCCTGTCCCCCGTTCGAACGGGATGGAGATGTCCCGGTCAGTCGTTCTGGAGCAGGTGAATCAGGCTGCTGGTGTCCCATCGTCGACCGCCACGGGCGATCACCTGCGCATAGAACTGGTCCACGAGCGCGGTCATGGGCAGACGAGCCCCATTGCGATGAGCTTCGTCCAAGCAGATTCCCAGATCCTTGCGCATCCACTCGACGGCGAAACCGAACTCGAATTCACCTTTCGACATGGTTCCGGCCCGGTTGTCCATTTGCCAGCTCTGTGCCGCGCCCTTACCAATCACCGACACCAACTTGTCCACGTCGAGACCGGCTCGTTGGGCGAAGTTGATCCCCTCAGCCAAACCTTGAACCACGCCGGCGATGCAAATTTGATTCACCATCTTGGCCAGCTGTCCCGAACCCACCGGGCCGAGAAGTTCGCAGGCTCGCGCGTACGGCGAGATGACAATGCGCACCTTGTCGAACACCGCGGGATCGTCGCAACCGCACATCACGGTGAGAGTGCCGTTCTGCGCTCCGGCCTGGCCGCCCGACACGGGAGCATCGACGAAACCAACACCGCGTTCGGCACACGCGGTGGCGATCTCGCGAGCGACATCGGCCGAGGCCGTGGTGTGGTCCACGAGAATCGCACCGGGCTTCATTCCCGCCAATGCGCCGTTCGGCCCCAGCACCACGGACCGCACGTCGTCATCGTTGCCCACGCACATCATCACCACTTCGGCATCCTCGACCGCTTCGATGGGCGTTGGCTTGGCCAGGCCGCGATTCAACGCGACCCACGCGAGCGCCTTGGACGCGGTGCGGTTGTAGACCGTGATGCGGTAGTCGGCTTTCGACAGGTGGCTGGCCATGGGGGCTCCCATGACACCGAGGCCGAGGAACGCGACGCGCGGACCAGTACCGATGACCGGGATCGGGCCGGTGGCGTCTTCGGGAGCGGGGCGTGAAGTTTCGGGCACGATCACGAGTTTGGCAGGCTCGGAGGTGCCAACATGGACAACTACTCATGAGCAAGCACCTCCACATCGACCATCTGGTGTACGCCACCCCCGATCTGGCGGGGACGGTTGCCGACATCGAGGCACGATTCGGAGTGGCTCCCCAACCCGGCGGCGCCCATGTGGGCTTGGGAACCTTCAACGCCTTGCTTGGTCTCGGCGACCGCACGTATCTGGAAATCGTCGGACCCGACCCGGCCCAACCGGATCCGGGCTTTCCCCGTCCGTTCGGCGTCGACTCGCTGCAGTCGGCGACGTTGGTCGCCTGGTGCGTGGCCCCGCGCCGCCCACTACCCGACGTGGTGATCGCCGCACGGGAATCCGGTTTTGACCCCGGCGACATCCTGCCCATGAGCCGTCAACGACTCGACGGCGTGCTCTTGGAATGGACTCTCACGCTGGGTGCGTTACCGGAGAACGGTGTCCTGCCGTTCTTCATCGATTGGGGTCGCACCGAACATCCGACCCATGGATTACAGGTTGGCGGAACCCTCACGCGCCTCGACCTGTATCACCCGCAGCCCCGAAGCATCGACATGATGTTGTCGGCCGTCAGTGACGAATCGGTTCTCGGCGACGAAGAGTCGCTGATTTCGCTCAACTACGCGGACCACGCCGCCATCAACGTGGAGATCCTGACCGCCAACGGGCCGGTCGTTCTCGCCTGACCTCGATCACTCGGGCGTCACGTACGCGGCCGTGATTCCGCCGTCGATGATGAGCGATTGGCCGGTCATCCAACTGCTCTCGTCCGACGCCAAGAACAATGCTCCGTTCGCGATCTCCGTCGGGTCACCGAACCGACCCATGGGGATGTGCACCAGCCGACGATTGCGCTTGGCGTCGTCACTCAGGAACTTGGCCAACATCGGAGTCATGATGGGTCCCGGACACAACGAGTTCGCCCGGATGCCCTGGCGCGCGTAAATGACCGCGATCTCGCGGGTCATCGCCAACACCGCACCCTTCGACGCCGTGTAGGCCACCTGCGGGGTGGCGGCACCCATGTGCGCCACGAAACTGGCCACGTTCACGATCGAGCCACCACCGGACGCCAGCATCGCGGGAATCGCGTACCGGCAGCCGAGCAACACGCCCTTCACGTTGATGTCCATCGTGCGCTGATAGGTGTCGACCGAGGTGTTCGTCGGGCCGTCGTCCTCGCTCAACATCACGCCGGCGTTGTTGTAGAGAACGTGCAGACCACCGAAGGTCTCCACCGCGTGAGCCACCGCGGCTTCCACGGATTCTTCATCGCTCACGTCGCAGCGAACGAACGTGGCGTCTCCCCCGGCCGCATCAATGGCGTCCACCGCATCGTCTCCGTCGATCACGTCGGCGATGACGACCATGGCCCCCTCGCGAGCGAACAACTCGGCACCGACTCGACCGAGACCGGACGATCCACCCGTGATCAAGGCCACCTTGCCCGTCAAACGACCCATGATTCTCCTTCGACCTTCGGGCACGACCTTTTGCCCACGACGTGACGACGATACTTGTCCGAACCCGCCCACCACCGACAAGACTGTGGAGATGCCGGAATCGGACGAGATCGCCCCTCGGGTTCGCATCGTCTCGTGGAACATTCATGGCGCCGCTCGGCCCGACCTTCACGACCTCGCTCGAGTTCTGTCCGACTTCGACGCCGACATCATCGGACTTCAAGAGGTGCGTCGACACCAAGCCAAGAGGTTGTCCCGGCTCCTCGGAATGCACTGCATCTGGACGTTCAAACACAACGGCTATTCCCGACTGCTTCCCCGATTTGCCGAGGGATTGGCGATCATTTCTCGTTGGTCGCTCGACCACGACGGCGACGCCGAGTTGTCGGACGGGCGACCACGGAATGATTTTCGCCGCCGAGTCGCCACGTGGGCCACTGTCGACCACCCTGACGGCCGATTCGTCGTTGCCAACACCCACCTGGCCTCGCACGACCTCGCCGACGAACGACAACGACAGTCCACGAAACTGGCCACCCTCGTCAACGACGGCTTTCCGTGTCACCACCACGTGTCCCACGGGCCATTGGCGACCGTCATCACCGGGGATCTGAACGATCACGACGAGCCCGACGTGGTGGCGACGATTGCCGGTTCACACTTGAAGGACGCGTGGGTGGCGGCGATCGCGCGGTCGCGCAACGGTTCGACCAACCCTTCGGCGGTTCCGCACCAGCGACTGGACCACGTTCTCATCCCCCACGGGTGGACGTCCCACGAGGTACGCGTCCCCGATCCGACACCCGAGTGGGAAGCGCGATCGGATCACCTTCCGGTGTTCGTCATCGCTCAGATGCGCTCGAAGTAACGGAACAATTCCCAGTCGGTGACCGCGTCGTTGAAGTCCTCCCACTCGGACTCCGCCGATCGCAAGATCCATTTGTGCACTTCCTCGCCGAAACACTCGCGGGCGATGGAGCTGTCGCGCCACAACGCGATGGCATCGGGAAGATTCCACGGAATGCGCTCCACATCCTTGTCCTCGTATCCGTTGCCGGAGAACGCCGGCGCCAATGGGAGCGAATGACGAATGCCGTACAAACCACCGGCGATCGTGCCCGCGAAAACCAGATAACTGGACGCGTCGGCACCGGGAATGCGATTCTCCACGCGGGTCGACGGGCCGTGGCCGACCTTGCGGAAGCCCACGGTGCGATTGTCGACTCCCCAACCGATTCCGGTGGGCGCCCACGAACCCGGCTTGAAACGTCGATAACTGTTCACCGTCGGCGCCCAGAGCAACGAGAACTCGCGGGCGGTCGCCATCTGGCCGGCCACGAACTGCCGGAAGAGTTCGCTGATCCCGTGCTCACCCGCCGGATCGGAGAACAGGGGTTGCGAACCATCGAGAGACCACAGGCTGGCATGGACGTGGCACGACGACCCCACGTCGTACATCGACGGCTTGGCCATGAACGTGATCGATCGATCGTGGTTCGCGGCGATCTCTTTGGCGGCGTTCTTGTAGACGTGATTGCGGTCGGCCATCTCGATCGCCGTCGAGTACGAAAGATTGATCTCGTGCTGACCTCGACCGGCTTCGCCCTTGGAGAACTCGACCGGTACACCGGCATCTTGAAGAGCACGACGAATTCGAGCGATCACGTATTCGTCGCGCGTCGTCTGCAAGACGTTGTAGTCCTGAGCGAAGTTCGAGTGCGTGTGCAGGTGACGATAGGCGCGCCCGTACGCCTCCTCGTAGGTGTCGTGGAAGAGATAAAACTCGATCTCGCTTCCGACCATGGGCAAAAAGCCCATGGAAGCCGCCGATTCGACTTGGCGACGCAGAATGGTTCGGGGAGCCACCTCCACCAGATCATCGGTTCCCGCCACGTACAGATCGCACATCACGAGGGCGGTCTTGGGAACCCACGGGAGAATGCGGATCGTGCTCCAATCGGCGCGAGCCACCATGTCGCCGTAACCACTATCGAAACTGGAGAACTCGAAGCCCTTACTCGGGTCGTTCTCGATGTTGCAGGTGAGCAGATAGTCGCAATTCTCCGTGCCGTGATCGGCCACATGGTCGACGAAGAACTGTCCGGCGGTTCGTTTGCCGGTCAAACGACCGTAGCGGTCGACGAATCCCATGATCACGGACTCGATCTCGCCATCGGCGATTTTGGTCGTCAATTCGTCACGAGTGACCACGGCACGCTTCAACATGCCGTCACGCTAGCCACCGACCCCTACTTCTTCTTCGCCGCGGCCTTCTTGGCGGGAGCGGCCTTCTTGGGCGTCGCGTCTTTCTTGGCCGGAGCAGTCTTCTTCGCCGTAGCCGCATCCTTCTTGGGGGCCGCCGCTTTCTTGGCGGGGGCCGCGACCTTCTTCGGTGCGGCATCCTTCTTGGGTGCGGCCGTCTTGGCTGCCGCCGCCTCCTTCTTCGGTGCCGCGTCCTTCTTCGGTGCCGCGTCCTTCTTCGGTGCGGCATCCTTCTTGGGTGCGGCCGTCTTGGC
>RHCK01000005.1 GCA_010030605.1 Acidimicrobiia bacterium | reverse complement strand
ACGACCGGCGAACGGAATCTGTGCCGAGAGCACCTGGAGTTACGGTCGGTGGTGGAACGCATCGAACCGTGCGCGATTGGACGCCCAGTTCAAGAAGGATTTATTCGCACATTGTTCGTCACGACCAGTGTGGGATCGACCCACCTGCCGGGCTTGGGCCACCGCGTTTCACAAAGCCGTACGCACCTTCGGCGGCCCGTGACCCCGCACCTTTGCGAGCGGGCGAAACTACAGAGCGCGGCGATACAACAGTGCGTCCGTCGGTGAGTCACCGTCGCGACAACCACTCTCGATGCGACCCACCTCGATGAAGCCCGCGCGCTGCACCACCCGTCGTGACGCGGTGTTGCCCTCGGCGATGCGCGCGGTGAGCGCGCGAATGGATGGGTCGGTGGCGGCCGCATCCATCACCCGAGCCAACGCCGACGACATCACGCGCATTCCTCGGCCCCACGGCGCCACCCAATAACCCACCTCGGCATCGCCGTTGTCGTTCACGCCGTGGATGGACACCAGGCCCACCGGCGTGCCGGTGTCGTCTTGCTCCACGATCCAACGCCAGTACTCCATCTCGGGATGCTCCACGAAGTGGCGCGCGTGATCGCGCGTGTACGGACGCGGCACCAGGGTCCAGCGCTGAATCTCGGGGTCTTGGCAGGCCTCGGTGATCCACTCGATGTCGGACTCGTCGAAGATCTCGCGCAGGGCAACCACACCCGAAGTGTTGCTCACCAGTTCGGAAGATCCAAGTGATTTACGCCGTGAATGCGACACAACATCTCGTGCAGGATGCGCGCGGTCGCACCCCACACCGTCTCGTCGTCGAGGTGAAAGAAGAACATCGGGCGCTCACCGTCGTCGGCCGCGGGCACCGACCACCACTCCCACGAGAACGTGTCGGGGCGCGTCAGTTCGCGCAACGGCACCCAGAACGCCCGCTCCACCTCGTCGTTGCTGATGGTCAGCGACGGACGTTCGACCACTGACCCCACCACCGGCACGATGTAACTGCGACTCACGAACGTCGACAACGGCGACAACGTTCCGTGAACCTCCACCACGTCGGGGTGCACGCCCACTTCCTCGTGGGTCTCGCGTCGCGCGGCCTCGATGATGCTCTCCCCCGCGTCCACGCGACCACCGGGAAAACTGATCTCGCCACGATGATTGCTGAGGTTCGTCGAACGTCGGGTCAACAGAATCTCGGCTCCGTCGTCGGAATCGGCGAGCAACATCAACACCGCCGACACCTTCTCGTCGGGGCGCGGCTGCTTGGCCGACGACGTTCCGGCGCGCAACGCATCGAGCACCGCCGTCAACGAGAAGTCGGCGTCACGCTCGCGCCACAACGGATCACCGGCGGGTCGCGACGACGGCGGGATGGGAATCGACTGGGATCCACCCGGTCGACGCCCGTTCATGTCGAGGGTCGGTTCAGGCGACCGGTGCGGGCGTCCAACCCGACGCCTTCAACTGCTGCAACACCTCGGCCAGGCCGGCGGTCTTCATCGAGGTCAACACCTTGCCCGGTGTCTGTTCGCCGCGCTCCCACTCTTCCCATGCCGCGATGATCTTGGCCAGGTCGGGTGCGGGTCGTTCGAAGTCGGATGCCATGCGCTCAGTCTACGAGCGCGATGGATGGGTGGCTCAGGCGGAGTCGTCGTTCTTCATGCGGGCGCGCAATCGACCGGCGACGGTGCCCGCGGTTCGACCAGCCAAACGACCGATCTCGTCGGCGCGACCGTCGGGTCGAGACGACAACTCGGTGATGCCTCTCTTGGTGGGCGCGCTGTAATCGGTGCGCGCCACCACCACGACCAGCACCAGCACGATGAGAATCTGCACCAGTCGAGTGTTGGTCTCGAGATCGGGCAACGCGCACGCGATCATCGCGATCACCACCAACACGTAATCCAGCAGACGATGCAGGCGACGACCAACCTTGCGGAACGCCGCCAAAGGAGCGTCGGCCACGGCGGCGTTGATCACGATGAGAGCACCAAGTGCGGTGGGAACCAACGGATCGATGCTTTGCAGACCACTGGCCACCAACGCGCCACCCACCACGTACTCGGCTGCTTGATGCAACCAAAACGCGCGTTTGCCGTCGGCCACCATGATGCGCACACTAACGAGGCACGCTCGTGGTGCGGGGAACGGCTCACGACATGTGTTCGCGGAAAAGCAAAGGCCCCGGGGCGAACCCCGGGGCCTTCGATCACTCGTGACGAGAGTGGGTCACATCATTCCGGGCATTCCGCCCATGCCACCCATTCCGCCGGGCATGCCGCCGCCGGCGCCACCGTTCTTCTCGGGCTTGTCGGCCACGAGGCATTCGGTGGTGAGCACCAGAGCCGCGATGGAACCCGCGTTCTGCAACGCGGCGCGGGTGACCTTGGCGGGGTCGATGATGCCGGCCTTGACGAGGTCGATGTACTCACCCGTCGCGGCGTTCAGGCCCATCGCGCCCTTTTCACCTTCCACGCGCTGCACCACGAGGGCGCCTTCCATGCCGGCGTTGTCGGCGATGTTGCGGGCCGGAGCGTCGAGGGCTTCCCACACGGTGCGCGCACCGGTGGCCTCGTCGCCGGTCAGCGACTCGACGACCTTCTTCACCGACGCGCGCGCACGCAGAAGCGCGGTTCCGCCTCCGGGCACCACGCCTTCCTCGATGGCGGCGCGGGTCGCCGAGATGGCGTCCTCGATGCGGTGCTTCTTCTCTTTCAGCTCCACCTCGGTGGCGGCGCCGACCTTGATGAGCGCCACACCGCCGGCCAACTTGGCCAAACGCTCTTGCAGCTTCTCGCGGTCCCAGTCCGAGTCGGTGTTGTCGATCTCGGCCTTGATCTGGTTGATACGACCCTCGACGTCGGCCTTGTCTCCGTGGCCGTCGACGATGGTGGTCTCGTCCTTGGTGACGATGACGCGCTTGGCGCGGCCCAACAGATCGAGGGTGACGTTCTCGAGCTTGAGACCGACTTCCTCGCTGATGACCTGACCGCCGGTGAGCACCGCCATGTCCTGCAGCATCGCCTTACGACGATCACCGAAGCCCGGCGCCTTGACGGCCACCGAGTTGAAGGTGCCACGGATCTTGTTCACCACGAGCGTGGCCAAAGCCTCGCCCTCGATGTCTTCGGCGATGATGATGAGCGCCTTGCCGGTCTTCATGACGGCCTCGAGGGCCGGCAACAACGACTGCACGGTGCTGATCTTGGAGCCGTAGAGCAGGATGTAGGGCTCGTCGAGCACTGCTTCCTGACGCTCGGCGTCGGTCACGAAGTACGGCGACAGGTAGCCCTTGTCGAAGAGCATGCCCTCGGTGAAATCGAGTTCGATTCCGAAAGTGTTGCTTTCTTCGACGGTGACCACGCCGTCCTTGCCCACCTTGTCGATGGCATCGGCGATGACGTTGCCGATCGCGGAATCGGCGGCCGAGATGGTGGCGACGCTGGCGATCTGCGCCTTGTCTTCCACCTTCTGCGCCAAGTCCTTGATGCTCTCGACCGCGGCGGCGATGGCCTTCTCGATGCCCTTCTTCAGGCCCATCGGGTTGGCGCCGGCGGTGACGTTGCGCAGACCGAAGTGAACCATGGCCTGTGCGAGCACGGTGGCCGTGGTGGTTCCGTCACCGGCGACGTCGTTCGTCTTGGTGGCGACTTCCTTCACCAACTGAGCACCCATGTTCTCGAACGGGTCTTCCAGTTCCACTTCTTTGGCGATGGACACACCGTCGTTGGTGATGGTGGGCGCACCGAACTTCTTGTCGAGGACGACGTTGCGTCCCTTGGGTCCGAGGGTCACGCGCACGGCATCGGCCAGCTTGTTCACGCCGGCTTCGAGTGCGCGACGCGCCTCCTCGTCGAACTTCAGAATCTTGGACATGGGTCAGTTCCTCACTTGACCACGATGGCAAGGACGTCACGGCTGGTGAGGATGAGAAGATCCTCGCCGCCCGCGGTGATCTCGGTGCCGCCGTACTTGCTGTAGAGGACCGTGTCGCCGACCTTCACGTCGAGCGCGAAGTGCTTGCCTTCGTCGTCGCTCCAGCGTCCGGGTCCGACGGCCAGGACTTCACCCTGCTGGGGCTTTTCCTTGGCGGTGTCGGGGATGACGAGACCGGAAGCGGTGCGCTCCTCGGCTGCGTTGGGCCGGACCACGATTCGGTCATCGAGGGGCTTCAGGTTCATGGTGTCGAGCCTCCGTTGGCTTGAGTAGTTGCTGGTCATGTCGACCGCCGAGAGGCATTAGCACTCCCGTCGGTCGAGTGCCAAGGATAGAGGCGACCCCCGCTCGTTAGCAACCGGAAGCCGAGAGTGCTAACCCCCGCATGTCGGTCGGCGTTCTGGGTCGGTAAACGGACGCATTGCGTCCGTTTACCGACCCAGAACCTCAGGGGTGGAGGGGGGCGCCGAGGGACGCGGCCACCGACGCCACCCGGGCCACCGGCAGGCCGATCACGGCGTCGAGGTCGCCGTCCAGGCGCTCGACGAACCCGGCGGCTCCGCCCTGGATCGCGTAGGCCCCGGCTTTGTCGCGAGGCTCGCCCGAATCCACGTACGCAATGAGGTCGACGATGGGCACCTCGCGGAACACCACGGTGCTCGTCACCACATCCACGTGGCCGTCCCAATCCACGCCGCGACAACCGGGGCCGGCCACCGCCACGGCGAATCCGGTGTGCACTCGATGCTCGCGGCCGCGCAACCGCATCAACATCGCCATGGCCTCGGCATCGTCGACCGGCTTGCCCAAAATCTGGCCATCGATCTCGACCGTGGTGTCGGCCGCGATCACCACCGCCCCCACCGAGACGGCTCCCACCTCGCGCATGACCGCATCCAACTTCGCTGACGCCAGTCGACGCACGTAGTCCACCGGACGCTCGTTCGGCAACGCCGACTCGTCGATGTCGGGAGACACCACGCGCGGTTCGACGCCGATCGCGCGCAGCAATTCCAATCGTCGCGGCGAACCGGAGCCCAACACCACTCTCGACCCGGTCACGAGTTCAGCCTCCCGACAACGCCATCACGTCGTCGTCGCACGGAACGGTCATGTCGTCGAGATGATCGAGATAGCCGTCGGGCAACGCCACGCGAATGGGGCCGCTCGTCTTGCCGCGACGAATGCGTTCGCCACCATCGACCACCGATAGTTCCGTCCCGTGCGTGTCCAGCATCTCGTCGAGCAAACGGTCGACCTCGTCGACCGTGGACGTGGTGGCCAACCGATGCCGAATGTCGCCACCCACGGGGAAACCGGTGAGATACCACGACACGTGCTTGCGGAAGTCGCGCACTCCGCGCGCGCTCCCCGATGTGTCGGTGCCGAAGTGAACATCGAGCGCGCGCACGTGGCGCTTCATGACCTCGACCACGAAGCCGAGTCGGCGCGGCGGTGCCACTTGACGACCGGCGAAGGCGTCCACCAGATCACCGAACAACCACGGACGACCCAAGCAACCGCGCCCCACCACCACACCGTCGCACCCGGTGTGAGCCACCATGCGCAATGCATCGTCGGCGGTCCAGATATCGCCGTTGCCGAGCACGGGGATGGAACGAACTTCGTGTTTGAGTGCCGCGATGGCATCCCAATCGGCCTCACCGCTGTAGTGCTGTTGGGCGGTGCGCGCGTGCAAGGCGATCGCGGCGATGCCGGTGTCGACGGCGATGCGACCGGTTTCCAAATACGTGATGAGATCGTCGTCGATTCCCTTGCGGAACTTGGCCGTCACCGGGATTCCGTACGGAGCCGCCGCTTCGACCGCGGCCGACATGATGGCGCGCAACAAATTGGGCTTCGCCGGCACCGCCGCGCCGCCACCTTTGCGCGTGACTTTGGCCGCCGGACAGCCGAAGTTCATGTCGATGTGATCGACCGCGCCCGCTCCGCCCAAGCGCTTCACCGCTTCGCTCAACATGCGCGGATCGCTGCCGTACAACTGCAGACTGCGCGGCGACTCACCCGGAGCGAACGTGACCATGCGCTCGGTCTTGGCGCTGCCGTGCACCAACGCCGTGGCCATCACCATTTCGTTGACGTACAACAAACCCGGAGCGAACTCGCGGCACAACGAACGAAAGGGCGCGTTGGTGACTCCGGCCATGGGTGCCAGAACCACGGGCGACGGCAACTCGAGCGGACCGATGCGCAACGTCGTGTTCACCATGATCGATTCACCATGATCCTTCGATGAGCGGAAGACGGAGATTGGGGAACGCGCCGGTGTCGAGCGACGTCGCGCCATCACTGCGCAAGCGATACCACGCCGCCGCACCGATCATGGCCGCGTTGTCGGTGCACATGGCCCGACTGGGCACCAGACACGCGCGCCCGTCGTCGGCGCACATCGCCGCGAACCGATCGCGCAGCAAAGAATTGGCGGCCACTCCTCCACCCAACACAACACCCTTGGCGCCCACCTGTTCGGCGGCGCGCCGTGTCTTGTGCACCAACACGTCGACCACCGCGGCTTGGAACGACGCGGCCACGTCGGCGGTGCGCACCGCGGGGTTCTTGCGCACGAAGTTGATGACCGATGTCTTGAGACCGCTGAAACTGAAATCCAGACCTTCGTTGCGCATGGCGCGAGGGAAGTCGATGGCGTTCGGATCACCCTCGCGCGCGATGGCATCGACGGCCGGGCCGCCCGGATAACCGAGGTCGAGGAATCGCGCGACCTTGTCGAAGGCCTCACCCGCCGCGTCGTCGATGGTGCGACCGAGCAAGCGATACTCGCCGTGGTTGCGCATCTCGATCAACATCGTGTGACCACCCGACACCAACAACACCACCAACGGCATCTCGAGATCGGGCTTCTCAAGGAGACCGGCGTACAAGTGGGCTTCGAGGTGATTGACACCGATGTACGGAACGTCCCACGTGAGCGCCAACGACTTCGCCGCGGAGACACCCACCAACAACGCACCGATCAGACCGGGCCCGTGCGTGGCAGCAACCGCGTCGATGCGCGTTTCATCCACACCGGACTCCACGATGGCGCGAGCCACCACCGGATTCAGAAGATCGAGGTGCGCTCGACCGGCGATCTCGGGCACCACTCCGCCGTATTGCGCGTGCAGATCGATTTGCGAACTCACCACGCTCGACAGAACGTCGACTCCGCCCATCACCAACGACGCCGCGGTCTCGTCGCAACTGGTTTCGATGGCCAGAACCACGGTGGAATCGTCGATGGGTCGCAGGTGCTTGCCGGTGGTGCTCATGACGTCACTCCGGCCAGAGCATCCAAGCGAGCTCGGTATTCGGGCGAATCGATGTCGTGCACCCACATCACCAACGCATCTTCGGAGTTCTCGTAGTAGCGCTGACGAACACCGGCCGGCGCGAAGCCGAACTGCCGATACATCGCCTGCGCCGCGGTGTTGCTCACGCGCACCTCGAGCGTGAGCGCGGAGAAACCCCGCTCCACCGCGACGTTCGCCAGATGCAGCAACAGCCGACGCGCGTGACCGCGGCGTTGGAACTCGGGGGCCACGGCGATGTTCGTGATGTGCGCCTCGTCGACGGCGAACATCAATCCTCCGTAGGCCACCAACTCGGCGCCCACCGTTCCGACCACATAATGACGCTCGTCGCGTCGCGCCATATCGATCTCGCTGTTGAACACACCGGCGGTCCAGGGCTTGGGATAAATGCGTTCCTCGATGGCGAGGATCGCCTTCACATGACGACGCCGCATCGGGACGATCTCGAACGCATCGGAAGAACCCGACGAGGTGTTCAACAGTCGCGAGACGATGCTCATGACGTCTTCCCGTCGTTGCGCGTGGACCAATTGATCTCGGCGTCGGGTTTGCGGAGATACAAGGCCTCCACTTCCCACGGGTTCACCCATTCCTCGCGCAGTGCCTTGGCGTGGGCCAACTGCACCAGTGGCGCCGAACTCGGATAGGCGAAGAACTGTTCGGCGATCTCCACCCGATAGCCGGCCGAGATCTCGTCGCGATATCGGATGGCGCCGTCACCCACGCACACCACTTCCTGACTGCGCGCCAGAAGATCGGCGATGAGATCGTCGACGCGACCGGCGGTGGGTTCGCTCACGCGTTGGATGCCACCGGGGACCTGGCGATACAAGGCGTGGAAGATCTCGCCCTTGCGCGCGTCGATGACGGCGGCGATCACCTTGTCGGTGCGACGCAACGGGTACGCCAACAGGTCGAGACTCGAGATGGCGATCATGGGAACACGCAACGCCTGCGCGATGGCTTTGCCCGCGGCCAGTCCGACTCGCATCCCGGTGAACAAACCCGGACCAACGTCGACCGCCACCACCGAAATCTCGTCGAGGGTGACGTCGGCCTGGCGACACACGAAGTCGATCGCCGGCGTGAGGGTCTCGGCGTGACGTCGACCGCGGGTGACCTCGAACATGCCGAGCACTCCCTCGTGGCCACCGATGGCCACACTCACCCGCTCGGTGGCGGTTTCGATGCCGAGGATCAACACGACGTCAACCCTCGACCCGCCACGGTGCGACCGCGGCCTCGACGCGTTCCCAGCGGGCCGCCCAACCACGACCGACACCACGCACCACGATCCGTCGGGAGTTCTCGTCGTCGTCATCGTGTTGCAGGCGCAATTCGAGATGGTCGCCGAGCATCGATGCGGCAACGTCACCCCACTCCACCAACAGAATCCCGTCGCCCTCGACCAGTTCGGCCAGGGCCAGATCGGCCACCTCGCTCATGCGATCGAGCCGATACAAGTCGGCATGATGCAGGTTCACGCGTCCCGAGTCGTAGGTGTGCACCAAGGTGAACGTGGGACTGGTCACGGGCTCGTCCACCCCGAGAGCATCGGCGAAGCCCTGAGCGAAAGCGGTCTTGCCCGCACCCATCTCGCCAGCGAGGATGATCACGTCTCCGGTGCGCGCCAATTGCGCCAGCGCCGAGGCCACCGCATGGGTGTCGGCGACCGAACGAACGTGCAGGGAGATCACGAATCGAGCCTACCGACGACCCACGGATCGAATAGATAGGGTCATCTCGCCGACATCCACCATCGATGACCGAGGAGGTGCCCGTGGAGTTCGTGTTCCAATATCCCGACCTGCACGGCCTCGACGGCGACATGCTCGACGCCGGCGACGTGAGTGATCTCGCCACGCGCGCCGAACGATACGGATGGCACGGTTTCGCGTTCACCGAACATCCGGCGCCCACCGCCAAATGGTTGGAGGCCGGTGGTCATCAGAGCCTCGATCCGTTCGTCGCGTTGTCGCACGTCGCGGCGGTCACCAGTCGACTCCGACTCATCACGTACATCTCGGTGCTTCCGTACCGAAATCCGATGATCACCGCCAAAGCCGCGGCCACCGTCGACAAACTCTCGAACGGACGCTTCGTCCTCGGGGTTGGCACCGGATATCTGAAGGCCGAGTACTTCGCCGTCGGCGTCGATTTCGACGAACGCAACGAGATCTTCGACGAAGCGCTCGCCGTGATGCCCATGCATTGGTCGGGCGAACCTTTCTCGTTCGCCGGCAAACACTTCGACTGTCGCGGAATCATCGGTCGTCCGCGTCCGGTACAGCAGCCGATTCCCATCTGGATCGGTGGCAACTCGAACCTCACACTGCGGCGCATCGCGTCGAGTGGACAGGGCTGGATGCCATTGGTGAGCGATGCCGCCATCGCACCCACCGTTCGCTCTCCCATTCTCAGCACGCCCGAGGACGTCGCGGAACGTTTGAAGGTGTTGCGCGATTTGGCGGGCGACCGGTTCGATTCGTTGGCCATCATGATTCCATACGCCGACCATTCCATTCACGACCTCGGTCGTGACGTCGAACGTCATCGCGACCTCATCGGTCGAATCTCCGCCATCGGCACCACGCAACTGGCCATCGCCGGACCATCGGCGCCGCATCCGGCCGCGGCCGAATTCATCGAGGGTTTCGCCGCGACCTACATGAACCCATGACGTCGTTCGATCGATCGTTCTTCGAGCGCTACCTCGCGGCGTGGAGCACGGGCGACGTCGACGCAATGATGACGTGGTTCACCGACGACATCGATTTTCGCGACATGACCATGAAGCACGGAGCACGAGGCAGCGAGAAGATGCGTCGCTTCGTCGAGGCTTCCTTCGCCTCGTTCCCCGACGGTCGATTCCGTTTGGACTCGCACGTGTGCGACGGCGACACTTTCGCCATGGAGTGGACGATGCAACCCGGCGACATCCCCGGTGTCTCGTTCGGACGCGTCGTCGACGGACGCATCGCCGAACAACGCGACTACTGGGACGGTCGACTGATCCCATGAAGCCCAACGCATGAACCGTCGATCCAAGTCCCTCGAAACCGGCTTTCCGACCGATGTCCCGCTGCGCCGGGGCGACGACCTCGGACCCAAGGCGCAACGAACCGTCGAGCGCATCATCGAGAGTGCGCGCGGAGTGTTCCTGGCGAACGGATACGCCGGAACCACCATCGACGAGATCGCCCGCGTGGCCGACATCTCGCGCGGATCGATCTACACCTACTTCCCCACCAAACGTGACGTGCTGGTGGCCGTCGGCGCCGACAGCGTGCGCGCCACCGGCGACCTCATCGACGAACTCGGTCGACTCGGTCGCACCCGCAAGGGTCTGACCGAATGGGTGACGAATTACTTCTCGTTCCTCGACGTGCACGGTGCGTTCGCGTTCGCCTGGACCGAAGCGGCCCAGAACGACGACGAGATTCGCGTGGCCGGCATGAAGGGACACTTGCGGGTGTGTCGTGAATTCTCCCGCCGACTCGCCGAGGCCTCGGGCCGACCCATCGACGATCCGGAGACGTTCGGACTCACCATGATCAGCATGCTCGAACGACTGTGGTCGTACAGCGCCTTGTACAGCGGGCGCACCCGTCGCGACGACGTGATCGAGCGAGCCGCACTCACCATTTGGACGGCGGTTCGGGGCTGACGCACCGCACCCTCTAAGGTGCGACCATGACGAAGAACAAGATGTGCGAAGGTCGAATCTGCGCCGTGACCGGCGCCGGACGAGGAATCGGTCGCGAGTACGCGTTGCTGCTGGCCGCCGAAGGAGCCAAGGTCGTGGTCAACGACTTCGGCGGAGCACGCGACGGCTCGGCCAGTGGTGGAAGCAACCCCGCACAGGACGTCGTCGACGAGATCAAGGCCGCCGGCGGCGATGCCGTCGCCCACCTTGGTGACGCCAGTTCGTATGCCGACGCCCAGGCCATGGTGAAGCTGGCCATCGACACCTACGGCGGCATCGACGTCGTGGTGAACAACGCCGGCATTCTGCGCGACCGCATGTTGTTCTCGATGTCGGAAGAGGAATGGGACTCCGTCATCAAGGTGCACCTCAAGGGCACGTGGGCTTCGAGTCGCGTGGTCGCCGAGTACTGGCGCAACCGTGCCAAGGAAGGCTTGAAGAACGACGGTCGCATCATCAACACCACGTCGGTCTCCGGTCTGTACGGCAACCCCGGACAGAGCAACTACGGAGCGGCCAAGGCCGGCATCGCCACCTTCACGCTGATCGCCGCCGAGGAGTTGGCGCGATACGGAGTCACCTGCAACGCGGTGGCTCCCGGTGCACTCACTCGCCTCACCGAAGACCTCGGTCTTCCGCCCGAAATGCTCGAGCGATTCGGCCCCGAGTGGGTCGCTCCGGTCATCGCGTGGTTGGCCTCGTCGCAGTCGGCCGATGTCACCGGCCAGGTGATCGAATCCAACGGAAGCCTGCTCGGCATCGCCCAAGGTTGGATTCGCGGACCGCACGTCACCAATCCGCCGCTCGATCCGCACGAGATGGACGCGGTGATTCGCGGGTTGCTGGCCAAGGCCACACCCCGCACCAAGATGTCCGATATCAACTGAGTCGCGTCACGACCACGCATTAATCAATTCGTCGGCGGTGACGATGGTCGCGATCATCGACAAGGAATTCTCCAACACCGCGTCGGCGTATTCCTTCGGGATACCGCACACCGCGTCGCGCACGATCACCACCTGATATCCGAGGTCGCACGCACTCAACGCGGTGCCGAGCACGCCGAGGTTCACGCTGACCCCCATGATGACGACGGTGCGCGCACCCAGATTGCGCACCACCGCGTCGAGCTCGGTGCCGGTGAACGCCGTCATGCCGTGGATGCGACTCATCTTGATGTCGGCCGGTTGCACGTCGAGTTCGTCGACGATCTCGGCGCCGGGTCGACCCGCATCGATTGGTCCGTGACCAACTTCGGCCCGACGCTTGGCGCCCAGAGCAAAGATGCGGCAGTTGAGCGACTGCCCCGCGCCATCGAAGCGTTCCTCGACGACGGCGTGCAACACCCGAATTCCGGCGGCGCGAGCGGCCGAGCACACGCGACCCGCGACCGGCAGGATGCCTGCTTCGCGCACCGCCACCGGCAAGGCCGCCAAAATGGCCTCGTCGCCCACGATGCCCTTTTGCAATTCATTGGTGATCACGACCGTGTGGGCCGGGTCGACCGTCGCTCGCAGTCTGTCCAGGGATTTCGACATGCCCCGACGGTAACCGAGAACGCCGGACCCGTGGGTCCCCGTCGGGACAGCGTGACTTCCATTCACGATTTACCCAAGATTCCGGATGGACACGGCCCGGAATTGACGGTAGTGTCAAGTCGTCAGAGGAGGAACCATGACCGCTCTCGAATCCCCGCTTCGTCCGTCGGACGCCGACATCGACTACGCGCTGTGCGATGCCGACCAGCACTACTACGAGGCCCAAGACTGTCTCACGCGTCATCTCGACAAGAAGTACAAGAACGTCGTGAAGTGGATCGACGTCGAAGGTCGCACCTCGGTGATGATCAACGCCAAGCAACTCACGGTGGTGCCGAATCCGACGTACAACCCGGTGGGCGCACCCGGAACACTCGAGACCTACTTCCGCGCCGAGAACCACTCGGGCATGGAACTGCGCGACATGATCACGATGCAGCCCATTCAGCCCGAGTACCAGAATCGTGATGCGCGCATCGCCCGTCTCGACGAGCAGGGCGTGCAGTTGGCATGGCTCATCCCCAGCCTCGGTTTGGGCATCGAGGAAATGCTGCAAGAAGATCCCGAGTCCGGCATGGCGGTCTTCACCGCGTACAACAAGTGGTTGCAGGACGACTGGGGCTACGACCGTGACGGTCGCATCCTCACCGGCCCCATGATCTCGTTGATGGACGCCGACCTGGCCGAGAAGGAACTCGATCGCGTCATGGAGATCGGCACGAAGATGATCATCATGCGCGCCGGTCCGGTGGGCAATCCGTACGGTCGTCCGCCCTCCCCCGCCGATGTTCGTTTCGATCGCATCTGGGCCAAGATCGCCGAAGCGGGAATCATCGTGGCCATCCACGCCGGAGACGCCGGTTACAACAAGTACCTCGGCGATTGGGGCGAGCCCACCAAGTACATGGGCATGAAGTCGTCTCCGCTCACCGAGGTGCTGGCCGTCGGAACCGAACGACCCATCTTCGACATGATGGCCGCCATGATCTGTCACGGTTTGTTCGACCGCCATCCGAAGTTGAAGGTGGCCACGCTCGAACTCGGCTCGGCGTGGGTGCCCGAATTGCACCGTCGACTTCGCGTGGCTTTCGGCAAGACCCCGCAGTTGTTCAAGCGCGATCCCAACGAGTCGTTCCGCGAGCACGTGTGGGTGGCGCCGTTCTACGAGGACAACATCAGCCGTCTGCGCGACGTTCATGGCGCCGACCGCATTCTGCTCGGCTCGGATTGGCCGCACCCCGAGGGACTCTCGACACCCGGCAAATGGGTGGGCGACTTCCTCGACCTCGGTCCGGTCGACATGCGCAAGGCGCTGCGCGACAACCAGTTGGAGCTCTGCGGCTACTGAGCGTCCGCGTCGTCGCCCACGTACACCCGTGGGAGGCGCGCCGACAATCCGCACACGATCTCGTAGCCGATCGTGTCGAGTGCCGTGCCCCACTGGTTGGCGGTGATGCGCTCATCGCCCTGAGCACCGATCAGCACCACCTCGTCGCCCACCGCGCACGAATCGTCGCCCATGTCGACCATCAGTTGGTCCATGGTGACCACACCCAGAATTCGACGGTGTCGACCGCCGATCAGAACCGTTCCTCCCACCGCCGACAATCGTCGCGGCACGCCATCGGCATAACCGATGGGAACGGTGGCCACCGTGGTGGCACGCTCGACGTGATGCCGATGACCGTACGAGATTCCGTCGCCGGCGTTCACGCGCTTCACGAACGAGACTCGCGACACCAGACTGGCCGCCGGTCGAATCATGGAGCACGCGTCCTCCATCGCGGTGTCGGGTGCGATGCCGTAGACCGCGATGCCGACACGCACCATGTCGCGACGGGTATCGGGATGAGCGATGGTGCCGGCCGAATTCGCGACGTGCAACCAACCCGGGTCGACACCGGCCCGACGGAGGTCGTCGATCACGGCGTCGAACCGTCGCACCTGTTCCGAGGTGACCGTCGAACGAACGTCGTCGGCGCACGCCAGATGGGTGAACACTCCGCCGAGTGACAGTTGCGGTGAACGCGCGAGCACGCGTCCTCCGAGTTCCACCGCGGAATCCGGTCGCGCACCGACGCGATTCATGCCGGTGTCCACCTTCAGATGCACTTCCTGGCCCACCACATCGCGACGACGCGCCTCGTCGGCCAAGGCGTCGATGAACGCGACGGAGTACGCGGTGGCGATCAGGCCGTGGGCCACCAGTTCGCCCACCTGATCCCGAGGCTGTTCCGACAACACCAGAATCGGCGCCTCGATGCCGGCTCGGCGCAACTCGACGCCCTCTTGCACCAAGGCCACGCACAAACCGTGCGCTCCGGCGGACAATGCGGCCTCGGCCACGCGCACCGCACCGTGCCCGTAACCGTTTGCTTTCACCACCACCATCACGCGCGACGGTGCCGCGACAGCGATCAAACTTTCGACGTTCGCACGGATTGCTGCCAGATCGACGATCACTCTCGACGCACGCATGTTCATCCTCTGACGTCGCTGATCGCCCGTGGCAGAAGATCGAGCAAGTCGGAGGCCACCATTCCCTCGTCGGCGCCGAACAACGATGCGGCGTGAGCGTGCAGGAACGCCGCGCTGGCCGCGGCCCGGAACGGATGCATCCCTTGCGCCAACAACGAACCGATGATGCCGGCAAGAACGTCGCCGGTTCCCGCGGTGGCCAAGCGACGATCACCGTTCGCGACCACCAGCACCTGACCCGACGGTTCGGCCACCACCGTGGTGGGACCTTTCAACAAGCACACGCAATTGGTGTCGGTCGACAACCGACGCGCGCTCGCGATGCGATCGTGCGATGGCGGATAGCCGAGAAGGTTGGCGTACTCGCCGTCGTGCGGTGTGAGTACCGTTCCCGCGCCTCGGGCTCGAACGATGTCACGCGCTCCGTCTCCGCCCCACGCCACCGCGAACAGCCCGTCACCGTCGATGACGATGGGAACGCTCGCCGAGGCGATCACTTTGCGTGCCTCGAGGACCGTTCCTTCGTCGCGTCCGAGACCGGGTCCGACGACCATGGACTTGAATCGCGCGTTGTCGCCGTTGACTTCCTGCAGAACGTCGGCCGACCAGCCCAACACGGGAAGTGCCTTGCGCACCACTTCGATGGGTGTGGTGCGATCACTGGCGATTCCGGGCGAGGCCGCGTGCACCATTCCGGCCCCCGACCGCATGGCCGCCGAGGCGCACAGATTCGCCGCACCCATCATCCCGGGACTGCCCGCCAACGTGAACACGGCCGTCTTCCATTTGTGAGCGTCGAACGCTCGCCGCGGAAGCCAACAACCCACATCGGACATCTCGACTTCGTTGATGTCGACGTTGCCCATACCGAGGTTGATGCCGACATCGGCCAACTCGACCTCACCGCTGAGAGCGGGTCCCGACCCCAACAGAAGTCCGGGTTTCAACGCCACGAACGTGACCGTGCGATCGGCCGCCCACGCTCCGGCGGATGCGAGACCGGTGAGACCGTCGAGACCGCTCGGAACGTCGACCGCCAATACCGGCACACCGTTCGTCGATGGCGGACGCCAATCGCCACGAAAGCCGGTTCCGTAGGCGGCATCGATGATGAGATCGCACGACGGCAAGCGAGGCGGCATGCGATCGGCGTCGATCACGATGACCCTCACGCCTTGGTCGGCCAGCAAACGTCCGGTCACCCGACCATCGGCTCCGTTGTTCCCCTTACCAGTCACCACCACCACCGTGCGACCGTAGAGACCGCCCATCATGCGCTTGGCGGCCCGGGCCACGGCGGCACCAGCGCGACCGATGAGCACCTCCATGGGCGTGCCGTCGGTGACGGCCTCGGCATCGAGCACTCGCATCTGCTTCGGAGTGAGCACCGGGCGCATGGATGAATCGTACGCTTCGACTCAGCCGGCAGCCACGACGAAAGCGATCGCGGTGTCGTCGGAATGGGAAAGGGACACATGCCACGAGGCGATCCCCCGTTCGCGCGCCAGTTCGGCCGCCGCGCCACCGACCACCAACGTGGGTCGACCCGACTCGTCGCGCCGCACGAACACGTCGTGGAATCCGAACGCTCCCAAACCGACGCCCATTGCCTTCATCACCGCTTCGCGGGCGGCGAATCGAACGGCGAGCGACGGCACCGCGTCGGAGGATTGCTCCGCGTAGGCCAGTTCTTCGTGGGTGAACACCCGATCGCGCATCGACGGTGTGCGCTGCAGCACCGTGCGAAAGCGATCGATGTCGACCGCGTCGACGCCGATTCCGACGATCACGTCGCGTGGCGCCAGCGGTCGGCCATGTCGCTGATGGGGAGAATCAGAAGATCGGCCACCGACACATCGGCCAATAGATCGTCACGCATCTCGCCTTCGGTCTCGCTGACCCAGTCCACCAAGCGGTCGTAACGACGGTCGTAGCCCTGCAACACGGCGCGCATGGTGGCCACCGGTAGTCGATCATGGAAGCGCACGTGAACCAGCGTGATGCCCACCGTCTGGCCGGCTTTCACCTCGGGCACGAAGATCACGGTGCGACCATCACTTCGTCCTCGAGCGACCAACACCTCGCGCTCGCTCGCGACGCGTCGCTTGGTGCCCACGAGAGCCGGGTTGCGATCGACGCGGCTCGCAACGTCGCGCGACAATCCGCCACGATCGACGACGCTGATGGTGGCGCCAGCGACCGCCGGATCGCCCTCGATCGCGTATCGCGTGTACCCGGTCACCGCGGCGACCGCCGGATCGAGGTCGGCGAGCACCTTCAACGTGCGGTACGACAGAACATCGCGTCCGGCTCCGGTGGCCAGGACCTCTTGGACCAACGCGCGGTCCATGATTCCCTCGTCGCTTCGACTGATGCCCACGGTGACGGTCTTGGCCTGATGCTTGATGGCATCGACCGGACGAGTGAGCTCTTCGATCGCCCGCGTGAGAGCGATGGTGAGATCATCGATCAACGACGAAGGGGAGCCAACCTTGCCGGTTTCGGATTGATACTCCTCCACCGGAGAATCGTCGAGCGTCACGCGCAACATCGACGCCACTCGAACGGCGGTGCTGGCCTCCAGGTGTCCGTCGTAGGAACCGGACCGCAGCACGTCGTGGAAACGATCGGCCATGGGGCGGATGCCCGTTCGCACGGTTCGCAGAACTTGTTCGGCGTCGGTGACGGCCACCACGGCGTGTTCCACGATCTCGCGCGCCTCGCGCAGAGGGCGAGCCAGTTCGTCGATGGCCAACGCGGCTTCGTAACCGAACAAGTGACCGACCACCGCGCTGAGGATGAACGCCAAACTGGGGTCGACGTCGGGAACCGGAATCACGGCATGAGCGGCGCCGAACCGGGACTCACTGGCGTTGGCCACCACGATCGGAGTCGCCTTGTGCGCGCGATAAATCGCGATCTCCTTGGCCACGTCGTCGGCGGTGCTTCCGACCAGACCGGCCGCGCACACCAAGATCAAGGGTTCGCACGACAAATCGATGTGCTTCTTGTCCTCGGTGACGTCGCACGAGATGCTCTTGTAACAAAGCTCGCTCAACTTGATGCGCACTTCGTTCGCCGCGATGGCGTTGGGTCCATTGCCAACGACCGCCCAGTAGCGCTTCGATGGGGCGTACCGACGAGCGATCTCGCCGATGGCGTGTCGCTCGGAAATGACGGTGCGCATCGCGGCCGGAATGGTTCGCAACGCCGACAACAGATCATGACGACGTTGATCGGTGCCGAAACCGGCAGCCTCGCTGATGGCACAGGCCAGCACCACGCCGGCGGCGACCTGGGCGTAGAACGCCTTGGTGGACGCCACGCTCATTTCCACGTCACGACCGTCGCTGGTGAAGAGCACCCCGTCGGACTTCTCGCACAGATCACTGCCACGACGATTCACGATGGCGATCACCGACGCGCCACGACCACGCGCCAGATCCACCGTGCGATTGGTGTCGGTGGTCGTCCCACTCTGGCTGACGGCCACGATCAGAGTGTCCGACATGTCGAGTTGCAGATTGAAACCGCTCAACTCGGTGGCCGTGATCGGATCGACGTCGAGGCCACCGGCGCACAGTTCGTCGAGCACCGAGGCGCAACTGCGTCCGGCGATGGCAGCAGTGCCCTGACCGATCACGCGCACCTTGCGAATCGATCCGTCGGCCAATCGACGTCGAACATCATCGGGAAGAGACCGGGCACCGAGTGTCGCGACCAGTCGACCATTGGACTCCACGATCCGACCACGCAGCGTCTTGCGGAAACTCTCGGGAGCTTCGGTGATTTCCTTCAAGAGGAAGTGCGGTGCATCGCCGCGATCGATGTCTCGCGTCGTCACTTCGGCCGTGAGCACGTTCGCGTCGATGATCGGGAGAAGAGTTCCGTCGTATCCGAACCGCCTGACACCGGCGACCTCACCGGCCAGTGAACCGTCGAGCACGACGATCTGACCCGAACCCTCACCCTCGCCGTCGAGTCGGAAATAGCGATTGGTTTCCTCGACCACTCCGTAGGGCTCGCTGGCAGCGATGAAGAGATCCTCGGCCAGACCCACGAACAAACCCTGACCGCTGCCGTGCAATGCGAGGAGAAGTCGGTTCGGATCGTCGGTGGCGGCCGCGGCGATCGCCACCGAACCTTCGAACGACGACACACTTCGACGGAAGGCCTCGACCGTGTCACCACAGTCCTTGACGTGCTTGGTGACCAGGGCCGGGATGACCTTGGCGTCGGTGGTGATCTGTCCGGGGAAGGTGAGGTCGTGCGCGATACGTAGGTCGGCGTGATTGTCGACGTCACCGTTGAGAGCGGCGATCACGTAGGGACGATCGAGATCGGCCAACGAACTCTGATTGTTCACGGGATGCGCATTGGGTTCGCTGATGATTCCGACGCTGGCCCATCGGGTGTGCCCGACCAAGGACACGCGAGCCGTCGGAGCCGACAAGGCACGTCGCAAAAGATCGTCGCCCTGAACCGCGGACCGCATGACGCGCGTGTTGTCTCCGAGTTCGCCGATTTCGGCCGCTGCTTTGTAGACGAACGACAGGACTCCGTCGATCGCGCGCACCGATCCGCTCTGGAACAACGGGTCACCGGCACGATCGGCGGTGGCCGATGCCAGCTCGGCGTCGGAAAGACCATGACCCCACACGAACACGTGGATGCCGGCCGAGTCGCGCCCGCGCACCTCCATACGATCGATGGCCGCGAACGCCTGTTGAATCATCAAGTAACCGGCAATGGCGGAGGGCGCGGCATCGCGTCCGGCCAACTCGGCCACCGCACGCGCCGTGCGCAACCGATCCTGGCCAATGGCCCACACCGCGTCGCGCGCGGCGATCAAGGTGGCCGCCGCGGACTCCAAGAGATCGGCATCCATGGTCGAACTCTCGAGTTCGGCGTCGGCCGCCGACATGACCGCGTTCAGCGCGGTAAGTCGCACGGCGATGCCGTTCATCAACTCCAGGTTCCCGATGAGTGCCGACACTCCCGGAACACCCTTCAACAACTGATCGGCTCGCGTCAGATGAACGGTGGCGGTCGCCACGTCGCGTCCGCACTCCACGGCGGCGTCGAGGGCGGCCAAAATGTCGGTCGCCGAGGGCACCGCGCGCGA
>RHCK01000400.1 GCA_010030605.1 Acidimicrobiia bacterium | reverse complement strand
ATGTTGCCGAGCCTCGAGAACGAGTACGTCGGCGAGGTCGAGGCCATCGAGAAGGACCGCAACCTCGACATCGAGCGCGCGTACAAGGATCTCGAGAAGGAAATCGCTCGCCTCGAGGCCGACGGAGCCAAGGACGCCGAGATCAAGGGCGTTCAGAAGAACCGCGAAAAGGACATCGCCGCCATTCGCGAGCGTTACGACGCCGAGATGGATCTCCTGAAGCGTTCGTGGGACGAATTCAAGGGTCTGCATTCGCGTCAGATCATCGAGGACGAAGTGTTGTGGCGCGAGCTGCGCGACCGTTTCGGTGACTACTTCGAAGGTGGCACCGGTGCCGACGCCATCAAGTCGCTCATCGATCGCATCGACTTCGACGAGGAAGAGATCAAGCTTCGCGAGGCCATCGACCCGAAGGACGGCAAGAAGCCGCTCAGCGCCCAACGCAAGCAGAAGGCCATCAAGCGTCTGAAGATCGTGGCGTCGTTCAACCAGCGCGAGCCCGAGACCGGTCGTCGTTTGAACGATCCCAAGGCCATGATTCTCGACGTCGTGCCGGTCATTCCCCCGGAACTTCGTCCGATGGTGCAGTTGGAAGGTGGTCGTTTTGCCACCTCCGACCTGAACGATCTCTACCGTCGCGTGATCAACCGCAACAACCGCCTCGAGCGTCTGCTCGGACTCGGAGCCCCGGAGATCATCGTCAACAACGAAAAGCGCATGTTGCAGGAAGCCGTCGACGCCCTGTTCGACAACGGTCGTCGTGGTCGTCCAGTCACCGGACCGGGGAACCGTCCGTTGAAGTCGCTCTCCGACATGTTGAAGGGTAAGCAGGGTCGCTTCCGTCAGAACCTGCTCGGAAAGCGCGTGGACTACTCGGGTCGTTCCGTCATCGTGGCCGGTCCCACCTTGCGTCTGCATCAATGTGGTTTGCCCAAGTTGATGGCCCTCGAGTTGTTCAAGCCCTTCGTCATGAAGCGCCTCGTCGACATCGAGTACGCCCAGAACATCAAGAGCGCGAAGCGCATGGTCGAGCGTCGCAATCCCCGCGTGTGGGATGTGCTCGAGGAAGTCATTCGTGAGCATCCGGTTCTGCTGAACCGCGCCCCCACGTTGCACCGCCTCGGCATCCAGGCGTTCGAACCGATGTTGGTGGAAGGCAAAGCCATTCAGCTTCACCCGCTGGTATGCGCTGCTTTCAACGCCGACTTTGACGGCGACCAGATGGCTGTGCACGTGCCGTTGTCGGCCGAGGCACAGGCCGAAGCCCGTGTTTTGATGCTGAGTAGCAATAACCTTCGCTCGCCCGCATCGGGTCGCGCAATGACGGTACCAACGCAAGACATGGTCATCGGCGCCTACTACATGAGCCTTGCTCGACCAGGAGCCAAGGGAGAAGGACGACTTTTCCGAAATTTGTGGCAACTGGAACACGCAATTGACAACGGTGAAGTTGATTTCCACGCTTTGATCGCTTGGCGTCTGAAGGATGAAGCGCGCGAA
>RHCK01000399.1 GCA_010030605.1 Acidimicrobiia bacterium | reverse complement strand
CCGTCGGCGAAGGGCAGAGTCTTCTGCCGTCGGGTTACTTGCCATTGCCCGAGGCGATGCGCGTCGCCACTCGGACCATCGTGGAGGCGATCGGCGCGCCGACGACGACCACCACCACCCGGGCTCCAACGCCGACCACCAGTCGCCCTCGCTACCAGCCTCCCGCGACGGTTGCCGTGGAAGCGACCACCACGACCTCATCCACCACCTCGACAACGATCGTTCGTACCACCACCACCACCGAACCGGCTCCGATCACCGTGCCCGATCCCGAGATCGCCGGCGACTTGGGATCGGCGGAAAGTTCGTCGGCGTTGTTGCTCGGAATTGGTGGGCTGTCCGGAGCCGCATTGTTGGGGACCGCACCGTGGCGGAAATTGTTGGCCAAGCGCAGAAGGAACGAGCAGGCATGAGCGACGTCGAGACCACTGACGATCTCGTGTTCATCATCGATGATTCGTCGATCAAATCTGGGTTCGAAACCGACTCGAACGAAAAACCGGAACCCCGGCGTGCAATCACGTTGGCACGCCGACTGGCCGTGTTGTTGCTGGTTGTCGCCGTTGGTTCGGTGATCTACCCGCGTGTGGTCGGTCCGATCGTGCACGACCGTTCATCGGAGATGTTGGAACAACGCCTCGCGTCGGACCTGAAAAACGGTGTCGCGCCGATCTCCAATCCGATCGAGCCCGGTACGCCGATGGCGTTGGTCGAGATTCCTTCATCGAACGTGCGGGCAGTGGTGGTCGAAGGCTCGACCGCCACCGAGTTGTCTCGAGCGGCCGGTCACCTGACGGGATCGGCAATTCCCGGACAACCGGGTGTCGCCGCCATTCTCGGTCGAAGTCGCGATTTTGGCGCAGAGTTCGCGAACTTGGATCGCGTCAACGTGGGTGACGAGATCGTGGTGAGCACCGGTCAGGGTCGCCACGAATACGAAGTGATCGACATCACCACTCGTTCGTTGAACGATCTGGCGGCGTTCAAGGGCGAGGGTCACATGTTGATCCTGACGACACTGACCGGCGACAAGGATCGTTTGGTTGTTCGGGCCAGCCTGACGTCGCAAGTGTTCCCGGCCGGTGAACCAGCGTCGCATCGCACCAGCATCGAGGAACTGGGTTTGGAAGGCGACAACGGTTCGACGACCTCGATGGTCTGGTGGCTCGTGTTCGGTGCGGTTTTGGCCATGGCGTGGCCCTTCGTCGTGACCCGTGTGGGCACACGCGTGGCGTGGATGTTGATGACGCCGGTGGCGATGTGGTGTGCGTTCGAGGTGTGGTCGGCATTGGCGCTGACCGCTCCCGCGTCTCGTTGACGACCGTTTCGAACGTTTCCAAGTGAACAGACACTGTTCACCTGACGTACAGGTTCATCTCGCGGGTCGTTCACGTTGCTGATTCAAGATGAGGCGTCGAAATCGTTCGACATTTTCTCATCCCGTAAGGAGAATCACGTGAAGAAGCTGCTCGGTTCAGCAGTGAGCATCGCATCGGTGAT
>RHCK01000398.1 GCA_010030605.1 Acidimicrobiia bacterium | reverse complement strand
TCTACGTGGTCACCACGCCGCAACAAGCCGCGCAAAAGGTGGCGCGTTTGTCGGCCGCCATGGCCGCCAAGGTGGGTCTGCCCGTGAAGGGCATCATCGAGAACATGAGCTGGTTCACCGGTGACGACGGCAAGCGTTATGAACTGTTCGGAAGCGGCGGCGGTGCGGAACTGGCCCAAGAGCTCGGTGTTCCGTTGCTCGGACAACTTCCGTTGGTTCAGGCGCTGCGCGAAGGCGGCGACGACGGCAAGCCCATCGCGGCCGTGGCCCCCGAAAGCGAACTCGGGCGAGCGTTCCACGAAATTGCCCGCAAGATCGCCGAGGACAACAAGCCGCGCAAGAAGTTCCTGCGCGCTTTGCGCGTGAACTAGTCGTTCCAGAAACGCTGTTCGCGGAACGGATCCGCGTACATGTGATAACCGTTGCGTTCCCAGAACCCGGGCGCGTCGGACGAACGCAATTCCAGACCGCGCACCCACTTCGCACTCTTCCAGAAGTAGAGATGCGGAATGACGATGCGCACGGGTCCACCGTGTTCGGCGGTGATCTCCTCGCCTTCGAACGCGTACGCCACCAAGGCTTCATCCGTGGTGATGTCGGCCAACGGGACGTTCGTCGTGTAGCCGAATTCGGCGTGCTCCATCACGTGGGTGGCTTCCGGTTTCACGCCGGCCATGGCGAACAGATCCCGAACGCGCACCCCGGTCCAGGTGGTGTCGAACTTGCTCCATTTCGTCACGCAATGAATGTCGTAGGTGAGTGTCACCGACGGGAGAGCCTTCAATTCGTCCAAACCGAGAACGAACGGCTTGTCGACCAAGCCACCGATGGACAGATTCCATTCACCCGGCGCGTACGTCGGGATGTCTCCCACGTGAAGAACAGGGAAACGATCGGTGAGATATTGGCCCGGCGGAAGGCGCGACTGGTCGAAACCTTTGGCTTTCAGTTCCTGACGATTCCGCTCGAAGAAACTCATGAAGCAAGTCTGACGGATACCGATGACCGATGCACCGCCGGAGATCGGTAGTTTCGTGAGCGTGACCGCCACCACGACCGTGTACTTGGTGCGACACGCCAAGGCCGGCGACCGATCGTCGTGGCAGGGCGACGATCGCGTGCGACCCCTCACCGGCAAGGGACGGCGTCAAGCGGTGAAGATCTGCGATCGGTTGTTCCCGTTGATGTCGATTCATCCGCAGGCTCGGTTGGTGTCGAGCCCGTACACCCGATGCCTGCAAACCCTCGAGCCCTTGGCCGCCCGTTTGCACGGGTCGGTGCAACCCGACGACCGTTTGGCCGAGGGTTACGACCGCGACGGTGCGTTGGAACTGATCACGTCGTTGCCGAATGGTTCGGTGCTGTGCAGCCACGGTGACGTCATCCCCGACGTGATGGCGGCCCTCCAGCGACGTGGCACCGAGATCGTCGGTGCGCCGGACTGGCGCAAGGGTGTGGTGTGGGTGTTGGCGCGACGCGACAACGAGATCGTGGAGGCCT
>RHCK01000397.1 GCA_010030605.1 Acidimicrobiia bacterium | reverse complement strand
GGTGACGTGAGCATTCCCAATCCGAATCCCAGTGAGCCCTGCACGCTCGATCCGATGAGAGCAAGAGCGGTACAGAGAACCACCATCGGAATCGACAGCCCGGCGATGTCGACGGCGATCATCAACGATCCTTCATTCTCTTGGGATCGGCGTTGGCCGGATCGTCGGGCCACTGGTGTTTCGGGTAGCGACCGGCCATGTCCTTGCGGACATCGGCCCAACTGCCGGCCCAGAAGCCCGGAAGGTCGGCGGTCACCTGCACCGGTCGATCGGCCGGTGACAACAGATGCAACACCAACGGCACGCGACCGTCGGCGATGGTGGGGTGCACCTTCGTGCCGAACAAATCCTGCACGCGCACTCGCACCACCGGTGCGGTGCCCTCGGCGACGGCGCTCGCGTAATCGAGAGTCAGCGAACGACCCGACGCCAATTCGATGCGCGTCGGAGCGAGTTCGTCGAGGCGCGCGCCCTCGGGCCATGGCAACTGCGACCGCAACAACATGGCCACGTCGAGCGACGCCAACTCGGTCGCCGAAGTCATGCCCACCAAATACGGGCGCAACCACTCGTCGATGGAACCCAGCAAGGACTTGTCGCTCCAGTCGGGCCACGTCTCGCCCAACTCGCGTCGCAGAAAGTTCACGCGTGCCCGCAGTTCGCTGGTCGCGCTGCTCCACGGGAGTTCGGCCAACCGGGTGGCGACGATGCGTTCCATCAGCGCATCCACGGCGGCATCACCGGGTGTCGGTCGGCGGCTCTCCTCGCTCAGGCGCATCTTGTCGAGTTTGGTCACCACGCGTTCGACGATGTCACGGCGTTCCTTGTCCCACACCACCACGCGTTCGTCGACCACGTCATCGCGCAGCACACGCGCGATCACCGCGTGGTCCACCGCGGCACACGAACGAATGCGAGCGTTCTTGCGATCACCGTCCAGATCGGCCGCCACCACGAAGGCTTCGTGGGCCAACGCGTCGTTGGGTCGGAACCACGCCGACGAGCCGGTGCGCAACTGATACTGGCCGGGTTGACGTCGCACAGCGAGGCGATCGGGGTACGCCAACAACAGAACACGTCCGCAATGCTCGGCGTCGACGTCGTTCCAATCCAGTCGGGAACCCACACGCCGCGCCAAGTCCTCGGCGCGATCGCGCACCCGCGCCGTGCCGCGTCGGTCGGCGCGGTCGTCATACGTCTCACCGGTGACCATACGCACGCGCAGTGCGATGTCGACCGGCAGATCGTCGGGTCGTCCGCGCATCACGTCGCGATCGTCCAACAAGGCCGCCAACACGCACGCCAGACCCCGGTCGGTGGTGTCGGACTCGCTGATCATGCGCGCGAGGCGCGGGTGCACGGGCACGTTCAACATGCGTCGACCGACGTCGGTGAGGCGACCGTCGTGATCGAAGGCGCCGAGCATGGTGAGCAACTCGTGCGCTTGTTTCACCGCCCCGGCCGGTGGTTGGTCGATGAACCGCAACTCGTCGATCGGCGT
>RHCK01000396.1 GCA_010030605.1 Acidimicrobiia bacterium | reverse complement strand
GCGGCGGTTTTCCGGGCTTTCCGCCTTCCCGGTAGGGCGTTGCGGAAGGGCGGGTCGGCGGTTAGCCTTCGTCGTCTGCCTGTGGCCGGTCCCGGGCGCCCCAGTCAGGAGTCACCACCGCATGTCAGTCAAGTTGCGTCTCACCCGCGTCGGAAAGACCAAGCAGCCTCATTACCGCGTCATCGCCAGCGACAGTCGCTCGGCCCGTGACGGTGCGTTCCTCGAAATCATCGGGCAGTACAACCCGCGCCAGGAGCCGTCGGTGCTCAACATCGACAACGACAAGGCCGTTCAGTGGCTGATGAAGGGCGCTCAGCCCACCGAGCGCGTGAAGAAGCTTCTCGAGATCTCGGGCGCGTGGGCACAGTTCACCACCGCTCGCGGCAAGTGATGTCGTCGCGATGACCGACGCGAATCAGATTGCCACTCCGACGGCGGTTGCCGTGCTCACCCATGTGGTCCGCTCCATCGTCGACGATCCTGACGCCGTCAGCGTGGAAGAGACCGAAGGACGTCATCGTCTGCGTCTCGAAGTGAAGGTTGGCCCCGGCGACCTCGGTCGAGTCATCGGCCGTCGCGGCCGCACCGCTCAGAGCATCCGCACCCTCGTGCGTGCCGCCGCCGCCAAGGATGGCCGCGAAGTCGACGTCGACTTCGTCGACTGATCGCCGATCACGGGATTCACCGTGACCACCGAATCCGACATCACGGCCCGTCCCGACGGTTTGTTGGAGGTCGGCCGTTTCGGGCGCCCTCACGGAGTTCGCGGCCAGATCTACGTAAAGCTCACCACCGATCGTGACGAACGCGTCCGTCGTGGGGCGCGGTTGTGGGCCGGCTCGTGGTTCGAGGTGGCGTCGAGCACGCCGATGTTCTCCACGGGACCGGACCGGTGGGTGGTGTCGCTCGTGGGCATCGATGACCGCAACGCCTGCGAGCGATTGGTGAATCGGGTCATTTGGGCCGAACCCATCGACGATCCCGACGCGGTGTGGGTTCACCAAGCCATCGGGGCCGACGTGGTCGACGTCGATGGGGCGCACCACGGTCGTTGCGTGGCGGTGGTGGCCAATCCCGCCCACGATTTATTGGAACTCGAGAGCGGTGCATTGGTGCCGGTGATCTTCGTGGTGTCGGTGCGGGCGAACGACAAGGGTGGTTTCACGGCTCTCATCGATCCGCCGGCGGGTTTGTTCGACGTTTTCGACGAGGGGGAGTGAGCATGCGCGTCGATGTGTTCACGATCTTTCCCGGACTCGTGGAGGGTTTCTGTTCGGAGAGTCTCCTCGGAAAGTGTCGCGAGAACGGATTGCTCGACCTTCGTTGTCACGATCCGCGCGAACACACCACCGACGTTCATCGCACCGTCGATGATGCGCCGTTCGGAGGTGGCGCCGGCATGGTGATGCGCGCCGAGCCGATCTTCGCCAGCGTCGAGGCGGCCAACCCGCCCCGTCCGCTCTATCTGCTCGGACCCGGTGGTCGACGTTTCGATCAGCGCATGGCCGAAGAATTGGCGGCCACTCATG
>RHCK01000395.1 GCA_010030605.1 Acidimicrobiia bacterium | reverse complement strand
ACCTCGCGTTCCATGGCTTCGGTTCCCGGCCACAGATCGAACGTCGACGCGATGGAGGCATCCGATTCGGGCACCTGCACGCGCACGCGAATTCGATCACGAGAGGCGATCGATGTGAGGTTCAGCACCACTTCGAATCGCTCGGCCGCCACTCCGACCGGAAGTTCTCGTCCGGGGTGAGTGAGGTAATCGACCGCCGTCAGATCGCTGCACATCGAATAACCGTCGTCGAGCAACTTCTTCAACACCTTGATGTAGTCGGCGCGCGACGGATGAACGACCTTCTGCCCACGCGACCACGTGACGGGGCTTCCGTGCAAGGTCTCGGGTTGCTGCGATTCTTGGACATCGGTCATGCCGATGCTCCAGTTCGTGAGGGCGACAAGAGAACCGGAGAGGTTTGCGCACCGATCTCGGTGATGTGCAGGTTCGCGCCGGCACCGGTCTCTGCTCGACGACGCATGATCTCGCCATCCTCGATCTTCTGGTGAAGGGTCTCGATGGCGTGAATGAGCGTCTCGGGGGTTGGCGGGCAACCGGGGGCGTACACGTCGACCGGAACGATCTGGTCGACACCTTGAATGATCGCGTAGTTGTTGAACATGCCACCACTGGAGGCACACACGCCCATGGAGATGACCCACTTCGGTTCCATCATCTGGTCATAAACCTGACGCAGAACCGGGGCCATCTTCTGGCTGACACGACCGGCGACGATCATGATGTCGGCCTGACGCGGCGAGGCGCGGAACACTTCCATGCCGAAGCGAGCGATGTCGTAGTGAGGTCCGCCGGTGCCCATCATCTCGATGGCACAACACGCCAAACCGAAGGTGGCGCCCCAACTGGAACGGCTGCGCGCCCACTTCACCAGGTCTTCGATCTTGCCGGTGACAAAGTTGTGGTCGAGTCCACCCAGTCCATCGTCGAGCACGTTGCGCACCACACTCATGTCGAACCTCCGCCGCTCAGGCTGCCCGGTCGTCGTCGATGCGGCCCTCGAGGCCCACCCGGCGAATGGTCGAAGACGATGTGCGCGTGTCCGAGACACCGTCGACCAAGCGACGAGCCTTGGCGACCGGGCCCCAATCGAGGGCACCGCGCGCGACCACGTACACGAAGGCCAAGAAGAACACCGCGCTGAACGCCACCATCTCCCAGAACGCGAACGCACCGAGCTCGGCGCGGTTCACCGCGTACGGGTAGATGAAAATGATTTCGATGTCGAACATGATGAACAACATCGCAACGATGTAGAAGCTGACCGGAAAACGTTCGGGTGGCTCACGGCTGGGAACGATGCCGCATTCGTACGGAGCTTCCTTGGCGACCGACGGACGACGCGGAGCCAACAACCGGGATGCGACGAAGCTGAGAGCACCGAACAGGATGCCCAACACCATCAGGGCGATCACCGGCAGGTACTGACCCATTCGTCAGGCCTTCGCGGGTACGGCCAGACCGCGGTTGGCCGCCACGATGCGATCGCGACGGTGAAGCAACCAGCAGCAGATGAGGAAGATGATGGTC
>RHCK01000394.1 GCA_010030605.1 Acidimicrobiia bacterium | reverse complement strand
CGCATGCGAGTTCCGTTGGGATCGGACGAAACCTCACGGTGCATCCGCGCGCACGAATTGATGCACGCCAAAGTCAGTCCGGTGGAAACCGTCATTCCGGCGGCGTACGCACACATCGACCTGAACACCGTCGTCGTGGCCGAGGAGTTTCGGGTGAACATGCTCGTCGGAGTGGCCGGTTTCCCGGTGATGAAGTTCCTCTCCGACGGCAGCGAACGACGCACGGGTGAGCGATTGGCCGAATGCGGTGACTGGAACGAACTGGTGCACATGATCGCGGCCACCGCGGGCACGAAGTCGCACGCGGAGCTTCTATCCGGGGTACGCAAGGTTCGACCGAACTGGGTGCGCCCGTTGCGCTTGGTGTCCACCGCCATTCGACGTCACTGGCGTGGAGCCACCGATAACGAGACCAACCTCGACTTCGTCACTTCCACCATGCTCGTGGACGGAATCCCCGAAGGCTGGCACTTCACTCTCGAGGTCGCCCGCATTCTGCACCAGGCATTACGTTCCGAGTCCGAGCTCGCCGACGACGAAACCCCTGACCTGCGCTCACTCGAGGTCGAACCCCCCTCGGGGTCCGGCCAGTGGGCACGACTCGTCGAAATGTCCATTCATCGTCCGCGCAAGGTCGATGGTCGCATCGGGCGGCGCAAACGACCCAGTGTCGTCGGTCGCAATCCGCGTCATCTGCATCGCGTGCTCACCGATCCCGAACGGCGCATCTTCGAACGCCGCGACCGCGGAAATGGTGGCGTGGTCCTGATCGACCAATCGGGATCCATGCGGCTCACCGATGCCGACCTGTGGAACATCATCGAGGCCGCACCGGGTTGCGTGATCATCGGATACAGCCATGCGCCCGGATGTGTCGACCATCCCAACATCTGGGTGTTGGCGGACCGCGGTCATGTGGTCGACAGCATTCCCGGCGGAAACCTCGGGAACGGGGTGGACGGCCCTGCTCTCGAATTCGCGTTGAAACGTCGTCGCGGATCGGAACCCTTCATCTGGATCTGCGACGGACTCGTCACCGACGAAAACGACCAAGCAGGACCCCACCTCACCGACGAATGCGCGCGATTGGTGGCCACCAACGGCATTCATCAAGTCCCCGACGTCACGGCCGGCATCGTCGCTCTCTCGCGAGCGGCCAACGGCGAGCGCCTGCCCGCCGCCGCGGTGGGACTCATTGCCACCTCCGAAGCCTGGCGGTCCCGCATGAAGTGACACCGCCGAGGTCTGGACGACCCGCCACCGACATCTTCACCCGAACCCGCACACTTTCGACACCTCGGAGCGTTCTTCCCATCATGACTCACCCACCGCAACCCTCGTCCGCCATCTTCGCCATGACCCCACCCGAGTTCCAGCTACTGGCCACCTTCATGGCTCCGTTGCGTTTCGACGAGTCGACGGGCGAGTCCATCTGGGTCACCGGACGTTCGGGCGGCAGGCGGGCATGGACCGCTCACGCCATCGGCACGACATCGGTCATCGAAATCACCGATGGAACCGCGGTCGACG
>RHCK01000393.1 GCA_010030605.1 Acidimicrobiia bacterium | reverse complement strand
ACTATTACTGTTCATCGTCCGACGAATCCGCGATCGCCTCGATGTTGGATATGTCGAACGTGGTGCTCGATGAGGATCAAACCATGTGCGAGCAAGTGCAAAAGAGCATCGACTCCGGCGCGTACAAACCCGGTCCCCTCAGCCCCAAACACGAAGTGGCCTTGCAATGGTTCCAGGACCGCCTTCGCGCCGAAGTCATTTGACGGTCACGACTCCCGTCGAGTTCCACTCGATCGCCGTTCCGTCCGGTTTCATCAAGCGGACCACCAGATATCGAGCTGGAGTCCTTTCGAGCGTGACGGACTCCACGTCGTAGATCTGTCGAGTGATTTGGAACACTGCGTCATTGGCTGAATCTTGTCGGCAGTCCTCCGTCGTGTTCGCGATCAGTGATGTCATGCCCGAAAATCGTCCGAACACCTCGTCGTCATCCCAATCATCGATCGTGAGCAGGTCGAGAGCTCGAGAACGATCGTCGCTACCCAGAACGATTAGTTCCACCGGAGCGCTCACTGCTCCAACCGACGCCCCGGTACTGGAACCGATCGTGCCTCGACACTGCGATAAGGCCTCGACCGGATTCTCGATGGAGCCACCAGCGAAGGCGAATTGAACCTGGTCGTACAGTTGAAAGGCCAACGCGCCATCCGACGACACCGAGTCCACGGCCAACGAAAATGGATAATCGCCCGAGAAATTCGTCGCACCTTCCTCAAGGGCCAGTACCCGCGGGCCAGTGACGACGGGAAAGCCAACCGCCGGTTCGGGTGACGGTTCGTTCCTCGTGAGCAGCACTCCGATGACCGCACACAGTGACAACACGAGCAGGATCCACCACCGATTTCGAGCGTGAGCGACCTCGGTCGCCCCAGATGTGTCTCCCAGTGACCGACGAATCTGTTCTGCGTGGGTGGCGAAACGTCGGGCCTCGGAGTTTCGCCCCCGAGCTTCCAGGCGGGCGGCATGCCCCTCCAACCGAGCGGCCCGTCGGCGAGCCCGAAGACGCGACGACCCGATCATTGCGAGTGGCTCGTCGGTGACATCGATGTACAGATCACCCAAGGAGCCCTTCGACGGCACGATTGTTGAAGCGATCGCACCACCCTCCGCGTCAGGGACAGGGCGCGCGAGCGCAATGAGATCGCCACTCTCCCCTTCGCCGACACGCACCCAAAGTGACGTCCGATGTCCGGGAGTCACGGAGAACTTCACCTTCAGTTCCCCGGTCCGGGGATCCCATGCCACTCGCGCCGTTCGTGGTTCGGGCAGATACTCCGACCCCGATTCTTCGGGCAGATTCACCGTCGCGGCACGCAAATTACGACCCGAATCCGCGACAGGAACTTCCCGCGGCACACCGTCCCCCAACGCAGATTCGAGCTCCGGAATCATGTTCGTTCGCTCGCTGCTCACGATGTCACTGCTTGTGAATTCTCCTCTCATGGAATCCACATTGACGGCTCCGGGAACGATCGCGATCGAATCGGATTCGGTCACGAACGCGCGGTTCGAAATGTCGATCTCGATGTTG
>RHCK01000392.1 GCA_010030605.1 Acidimicrobiia bacterium | reverse complement strand
CGCCGGACTCGGCGAGTACTTCATCCATCGCACGGGTCACGGAATCGGAATGGACGCGCACGAGGATCCGTACATGGTGAGTGGCAACACGTTGCCGCTCGAAGCCGGTCACGCCTTCAGCGTGGAACCGGGTATCTACGTGCCGGGCAAGTGGGGTATGCGACTGGAAGACATCGTGGTGGCTTCCGACGATGGCCCCGATCCGATGAATCGGGTCAGCCACGAACTCGCGATCGTCTGACGTTCGACGGATTTCTTCGAATGGCGAGACGCTAGACGTCGACCGAAGCCGCCCTCGGGGATCCGTCGGACCACCGAGAGCGTCTGCTGCGGAGCCGCTGAGCCGCCAGAACCAACAGCAAACTCGCGCCCCACAGCGGGTAGATGAGACTCAGGATCAGCTGGAAGATTCCGACCGACCTCTGGGTTCGCTCATCGACTGGCTTGCGCGGCGCGCCGAGGGTGCCGCTACGTCGACGTCGGTTCCACATCACGACGGCTGTCACCACGTTCCATACCACCAGCACGCAGAATGATGTGAGAAGAATTCGATTGATGAGGCCGAATTGGGTTCCCATGTGCGTCTGAACACCGAGTTCGGTGATGCGTTGTATTCCACCCCACGTCGAGGCGTCGCTCGTTCCGAGCGTCTCGGCAGTGAATTGATCGAGGTAGAGGGCCCCTTGTTCGCCCAAGGAGCTGGGCCAGGGATTGAGCACGACGTACGCACCGTAAGCCGTCGAGCCGTCTTCGCTGACGGTGTCGACGGGGGGAGTAATGGAAAAGCCGGGCTTCATTCCCTCTGCTTGGGCGGCCCGGTAAGCGACCTCCAGGCCAATGGTTTCAGCCGGTGCGGGTCGAGGCGTCGCCGTCTCGGAGCCGCCGTCGGATGAGTGATGGTGGCCACTATGGTCGTCTTCGTCCGATGTGGGAACGGAGTCGTCCGCAGTGGCCCACGGAACGGTGACACCGAAGCGGGTCAAGTCGCCGACCTTCGGAATGTTCGACGCGGGACCGGAGTACTCCCAGAAGTTCTCGGTATTCGGCGTGATCTTGGACGCGAGAGTCGAGAACTCATTTCCCCAGAAGGTTGCCCATGGAAGTCCGGTGACGACGAAGAAGACGAGACCGACACTGAGAACGGTGCCCCCCGATGCATGGAGGTCGCGCCACATCGGACGACCACCTTCCTTGAACCGAGGAACGAACAATCTCTTGCGGGTCCCTGGGCGTGGCCACCAGAGATAGATGCCTGTGATCGCGAGGACCAGTCCCCAGCCGGCGACGATCTCCACGATCACTTCGCCCAATTCAACATCGACGAATGCGGGACCTTCCCCGATTATTCCCGTCAATGAGGGAATGGGCATCGTGTACTGCCGGGGCAGGAACGACCCGTGGGTTCGGTTCGCGAATGCGACGAGACCGGTGTCCGAGGTGATGACGCCGGTGATCGATCCGGTGTATTGGTTGACATAGACGACGCGGTTCACCCCCTGGTCGTCGGTCATCGTGAACGCGTTCGCTCGATCGGGGCGACGGCCCGGAATGACCGATGC
>RHCK01000391.1 GCA_010030605.1 Acidimicrobiia bacterium | reverse complement strand
CACCGGGTCGAAACCACCGACCAAATTGATCGCCGCGCGTTTGACGAGGAAGCAGTGGCCGACAGCCGTTGGGATGACCGGACGTGATTTCTCGGCAACACGCGCAATTCGTTCCGCGGCTTCATCAACCGACCACCCACCGACGATGTCGGGACTCGGCCAGTTTCGGTGAGGGAGCGAGAGGATCGTGCCGTTGTTGGTGAACACGGAGACCGTGGCAACGTCGCTCGAAGCGTTCCCAGCGTCGACGATCCGTTCGTACCACTGTGGGCCAACGATCACGTCGGAGTTCACCAGGATGACATCGTGCGGGGCGGTCAGGTCAAACGCCAGATTGCATGAACCGAGGAAGCCACCATTCGACTCGGGTCGATGGATGTCGACGCGATGACGAAGTGAGGGCCGTATTTTGTCCAAGTGCTCGAAGAATTCTCGATCTTGTCCGTGATCGTCGATGATGAGCACGCGCACATCGGCTGGCGTGTGTCGAAGTACCGAGTCGAGGCAAGCAATCGACTCACTCGGTGCGTTATAGACGGGAATGACGACGACCGACAAGAGTCGCTCAGACTTCTTCGGGAAGACGCCGGCCCATACGGTGGAAAATCCACCAACCGACCGTCAGGCTGATCATTGCGGAAACGGCCATCAGGACGAATCGTGACAACGAGGGGCAGCGAGCATCGTAGAGAAGGTCGCGATATGAACTGACAAAGGCACGCATTGGGTTGAGCTGCAGAACTTTGTCGGCCCATTCGGGAGCGCGAGCCTTCAGCAGCTCGGGGCCGTACACGACTGGTGTGAGAAAGAACCAGACTTGAACGAAGATGGTCCAGAGGTAAGTCATGTCGCGGAAGTAGACCGACAGAGTGCTGAGTGCAAGAGCGAAGCCACTTGCAAAGACCGCAAGAATCACACTCACAATGACGACCACGGGAATCCACTGGAGAATGGGACCACCGGCGACAGCAGAACGACGCACAACAGGCCCATCTCGATGCTGAACTGGACGCAGGCGTGCAAGGCGTTGCTGAACACCAGAACTTCGCGGGGAAATGCGACACGGCGGACGAGTCCCGAATTGTTGGCGATGGCGCCCATCCCAAGGTTCGTGACCAACGCGAAGAAGTTCCATGGCAACAACGCGGCAAGAAGGAAATACGCGAAACCGGTGAGGCCGCTCGGATCACCCGGTGGTGCGGACGACTTGAAGAGCACTCCAAAGACGAAGGAGTAGATCGCGACGGTGGCCAATGGGTTGAGCATCGACCACGTCCAGCCAAGGAACGAACGGCGGTACTTGGTGCGAAGTTCCCGCAGAGTGAGATTCCACAAGAGCTCTCGGGATTCGAGGACGCTGACAACGGGAGACATGAGCAGTGGAATTCTACTGATTTTCGGTCACCAAAGGGTTCGGTAGACCAGTATCGGGTGCGACGATCGGCAAGAATGAGAACGCATGTCGTCTGAAGCCGTCATCGTCTCGGGACTCTGGAAGAACTTCCGTCTGTACCACGAGAAGAATCAGTATTTGAAGGCGGCCATCCTCCGTGGCCGGC